>JAEUJR010001034.1 GCA_016793585.1 Archangium sp. | reverse complement strand
GCCTGAATCTCGGGGAAGTCGCGCGCCTGCTTGCGGAAGCAATCGAGGAAGAGGCCGTCGCTCAGCTTCATGATGTTGGCCTTGTGCACCGCCGACACCTTCTTGCGGCCGTGTTTCTTCGCGTACTCGAAGGCGAAGCGGCAGATGCGGCTCGAGGCCTTCTCGGTGATGATCTTGAGCGACTCGACGACGCCCGGCACCACGATGTGCTCGAGGCCCGCGTAGAGGTCTTCGGTGTTCTCGCGCACGACGACGAGGTCGACGTTCTCGTAGCGCGTCTTCACGCCGGGCACCGACTTCACGGGGCGCAGCGAGGCGTAGAGGTCGAGGCGTTTGCGCAGGCCGACGTTGGCCGACTGCTGGCCGCTGCCGATGCCGGTCGCCGTGGGGCCCTTGAGGCCCAGCCCGCTCTTGAGCACCTGGTCGACCGTCGCGTCGGGCAGGTTGGTGCCGAAACGCGCCGAGGCGTCTGCGCCAGCGTCGGCGTACTCGTACGCGAGCGGAGCCTTCGCGGCTTCGAGGACCTTCCGCGTCGCGTCCATCACCTCGGGGCCGATGCCATCGCCGTTGATCATCGTGACTGTTCGGGTCGTCATGGCCCCAGTCAAAGCAGAGTGAGCCGCGCCTTTCCGCCGAATTGTGGGTTGGGTGTTCGGCTGGGGTGCGATCGACTCCATGGCGGAACGGGCGTGGGCTCACCTACGATGCCGGTCCCCGTGGAGATCGAGCGAATTCAGAAGAAGGTTGAGGCCGGCGAGAAGCTCGAGGACTCGGAGTTCGAGGCGCTCAAGCACGCGGCGACGCAGGCCGGCAGCCCGCAGCTCCGCACGGCGGTCGCGCAGGCGCTGTTGAACGCCGACGCCGTCATCGAGGCGCTGCAGCTGCTCGAGACGCTCAAGCGCGACTTCCCGACGAACATGCACGTGCACCTGGCCATCGGGCGCGCGGCCATCAGCCAGGAGAAGTGGGGCGACGCCGAGGCGGCGCTGCTCGAGGGCCTGCGCCTGCAGCCCGATGACCCCGAGATTCTCACCGCGCTGGCGGTGGTGGCGCTGCGGCGTGGCGAACGTTCGCGGGCGCGCGCGCTCGTCGACGACGTGTTGTCGCGAGACCCCTTTCACGCCGAAGCCCAGCTGCTCGCTGGCGAGCTTCGCCAGACGGCGTCGGTCTCGGAGTTCAAGGCCTCGAAGGACGATTTCGTTCATGCGCTGCTCGATCAACTGAAGCGCCAGTCGACGCCCCACCTCGTGCAGAAGGGGCAGCTGCTGGTGCGCCTCTCACGCAAGGGCATCGCCCGGCTCGACCTCGACGCGCTGTACGAGGACTTCGTCGAATCGGGGCGCGCGCTCGACGAAGGTGTGACGTCGGTCGGCAAGGAGATCGCCGAGAAGGCGCTCGCGTTGCCCGGAGGCCGCCTGCAGTTCCTCGCGCGGGTGCTGCCGGTGCTGCGCGACTCGTCGTTCCTCGAGCGCTCCGAGGGCGCGGTTCGCCGCGAAGGGCCCGCCGGCTTGTGGATCTTCTACGCCGTCGAAGACCCCGAGTCGGTGCTGTACGTACCGCAGGGCCTGCTCGACGCGCACCGCATGGGCGTCGATCAGCTCGACGGCGTGGCGTGGAAGAACCTCGACGCGCGGCCGGCCGAGGTGCGGGCCATCGAGCTCGAGCAGGGCGCGCTGCGGTTGTCTCCGAAGCCGACGGGCCTGTGGTGCATCGCGCACGGCGATGGTCACGACGGCGCCCGGCTGCTGACGCCCGCACACCAGGCCGCGATGGAGAAGACGGCCGGCCCCGACCCCTTCCGCGTCTACCTGGGCCTGCGCGAGCTCGTGCTGTTCTGCCGTGAAGGCGACCCGATCAACTGCGGCAAGCTCGAAGGCCTCGACGCGGCGAGAGACGGCATCGCGGGAGCCTGGCGGCTGCACGACGGCAAGCTCACCCAGCTCAGTGACTGGGCCGGGGTGGGCTGATTTCGAGGCGGACAACACAGACGGCCGTGCTTCACTCGCTTCATGCTTTTCGTCGTCGCGCTGGCCACCCTCGCCGCCACGCCCAACCTCGCTGCGCCGGGTCTGCAGTGCGCAGGCATCGAACCGGCGCTGTGTGACGTCTACCTCGAGCACTTCGTCGGCACCTTGACCTCGTACGGGGTGAAGGTGACGACGAAGAACGATATGGCCCAGGTGCTCGGCGTCGAGCGGCAGAAGCAGCTGATGGGCTGCGCGACCGACTCGGGCTCATGTCTCGCCGAGCTCGCCGGAGCGCTGGGCGTGGCGCAGCTCTTGTCTGGCTCGGTGGCGAAGACCGAGTCTGGCTACGTGTCGACGCTGAAGGTGATCGACTCGCAGACCGGTGAGCCGAAGTGGACGGCGACGACCCGGGTCGACACAGAGAAGCAGCTGTTCGCGTTCTTCGAAGAGCGAGGGAGCGCGCTGGCGGGCGAGCTCCTGCCTCGCTCGGGGCCACCGACGGTCGTGAAGTGGATTCCGGCGATGGTGGGCGGCCTGCTGGCGCTCGCGGGCGGAGTGTTTCTGCTCGTCGCGAACGACGAAGCGGCTGCGCTGCGCGACTACGTTCTCAATGGAACATCGCTCGTCGAAGGAATGACGACGGCCAGCGACATCCGCAACAGCGCTGAAACGGGCCGCGCGGCAGAAGCCCTGGGGTGGCTGGGCATCGGAATGGGCGCTGCCGCCATCGCCGCGTCGGTGTTGTGGACGGTGCTGGCGCCTTCGTCGCCCGTGACTGCGGCCGTCGTTCCGACTCCGCAGGGCGCGACGCTCGGGTTGACGCTGGAGCTGCCATGAAGCAACTCCTGCTCGCAGCGGTGCTGGTGAGCGGCTGCATCAACTTCGATCAACTCGAAGGCGATGCACTCGACGCCGGCGGCTTTCTCGGCGGAGGAACTGCGGCGGGTGGAACTGCGGCGGGTGGAACTGCGGCGGGTGGAACTGCCGCGGGTGGAACTGCGGCGGGTGGAGCTGCGTCGGCGGGTGGAACGGCGTCGGCCGGTGGAACGGCGTCGGCCGGTGGAACGGCGTCGGCCGGTGGAACGGCGTCGGCCGGTGGAGCTGCGTCGGCCGGTGGAGCTGCGTCGGCCGGTGGAACGGCGTCGGCCGGTGGAACGGCGTCGGCTGGTGGAGCCGCTGCCGACAGCGGCGTCATCATCTCGAGCTGGTCCGCTTCGGGCGTGCTCGACTCCACCTTCTTCCTGGGTGTGGCCGCGTCTCCAACGAATGGCATGTACGGCACTGCTGTGGTCGCCGACGGCGGCATCTCTGTGCGCACCGTCAACAACACGAACGCGCTGCAAATCGCAGGGCCGCTGGTCGATCTCGACGCGCGCTTCGGGGTCGTCGTCGCGGCGACGCCCACGCTGGCGCGCTCCATCGACAACTCGGGGCTCTGGCAGAACGTGGGAGCCACCACTGGCAGCATCGTCTCGACGCCGCTCTACCGACGCCCCAACGGCCCGCTCGCGGTCGCCGTCTACAACACGTTGCTCGACCCGGCGCTTCAGGCGAACGGGTTCGATCTCTCGATGGGTGCGTTCACCGCCGACAACGGCTCGATCACGCTCCGAACGCCAGACGGAGGCGCGGTGCAGCCGGCCTCGAACTTCCGCGTGCGGCCCGACGTCGGGGGTGAGGTGGGGCTGGGGCTCTCGGGCACCACGCTCCTTCGGGTTCCGAGCGGAGGGTCCGCATACCAGCTCGGCGATGCACAACCTGACGCCACGGGCTGCGTCCTCGCCTCCTCCGAATCGCAGACCGCGCTGGTCGTCTGCACGATGCCATGGGGAGCACCACCTCGACGTGACGCCGTCTTCTGGCAACCCGATGGCTCGGTGTTGCCGCCGTCGCTGCCGGCGTTCGTGCTCGCGTCGTCGAGCGGCGTGAGCGAGGTCGTCGCGCTCGCGACCAACGGCGCACGCCACGCCGCCGTCATTCCTCCCTTCGCGACCGACTCGATGTGGAGCGTGAACGGCACGCCCGCCTCGGTGCCCTCCGACCGGTGGCAGCTCGTGCTCTTCGGCGACTCGCGGCCCACCCGCATCGTCGAGATGGGCGCTGACGTGACCCGGCCCGTGACTGTGTCTTTCGGGGTGTGGGGAGGCGGCCCGGGCTTGTTCGTCTCGTTCAACTGCGGCCCCGCCGACGCCGGAGCCTGCCTCGCCGGGCCGGGCGGTCACCTCGCGTTCTTCAGCGACCCGTGATCCCCTCGAAGTTCTGAGATCAACCAGGCGCAGCCTCTGCGTTCCGGCAGGTTTCTGAGTGCCCTTGCCTCGCTAACCCACGATGCCGTCTCGCGTTTCGGCTGGCCCGGGCCTCGCACTGGTCCACGGGCGACTTCGGCCGGAACGAACGAACACGACTGACAAGCGGGGTGACACATGGGCTCGACTCGATGGTGGAAGTGGCTGACGGCAGCAGGCGCGGTGGGCGCGCTCGGAACTGGCTGTGGCACGCAGTCGCCGAACCCCGAGCCGGTGCAGAACCGCGTCTCGCTCACGGCCTTCACGGGCGCGAACGCCTGCAAGGATCTCGAGGCGTACCTCGAAGACACGGCCGTGCTGCAGATGAAGACACAGCTCGAGGCATCGCGTGACGACGTGCCGTCGTGGGGCTGGTGGGGTGGCTTCCTCGGCCGCGGCGGCCCTGAGGTGTTCGCCGGCACCGCCAACGACGCGAGCAAGGGCGCGGCGCCTCCGCAAGCCGCCCCGACCAACTACACGACGACGAACAACCAGGTGGCGGGCGTCGACGAAGCCGACTTCATCAAGAACGACGGCACGCGCATCTTCGCGCTCTCGGGTCAGACCCTCTACGCGTCACGCTCGTGGCCTGCGACCGACCTCGCCGTTCGCGGCACCCTGAAGATCGAAGGCTACCCGCGCGAGATGTTCCTCGAGGGCACCGACCGCGCCGTCGTCTTCTCGAGCATCTACTCGTGGTACCCGCTCTCGAACGCGGCCGGCGATCGCTGCGACTCGCTCGACTGCGGCTTCCAGTCGTCGAACACGGTGAAGATCACCGTCGTCGACGTCTCGGACCTGTCGAACCTGCGCGTCACGCACGAGTACAAGCTGCCCGGCCACTACAACTCGGCGCGCAAGGTCGGCTCGTCGGTGCGCATGGTCATCAGCGACGACTTCAACTTCCCCTCGTCGGTGCGTTGGTGGCCCGAGGTCGCGGGCGTGAACCTGTGGGACCCGATCAACAAGGGCCGCCGCACCGACGAGTTCAACAAGCTCATCGCGGCGAACGAGAAGGCGATTCGGGCGCAGACGCTCGCGGAGTGGGTGCCCGCCGGCAAGGTCACCGTCAACGGCGTCACCAGCACGGTGCCGCACGAGTGCTCGGCCTTCCAGAAGGTGAACGCGCCCACGCGGCTCGGCACGGTCTCGGTCGCCACGCTCAACCTGGCGAACCCGACGCGCATCGATCGCTCGACCATCATCGCCGAGCCCGGTGAGATCTACGCCTCGCAGAAGAACCTCTACGTCGCCACCCGTCACTGGTGGTGGTGGCCGGCGCCCGGCCAGCGCGACACGACGTACCTGCAC
>JAEUJR010001031.1 GCA_016793585.1 Archangium sp. | reverse complement strand
CAGAAGACGTCGGTGGTGGCGAAGAACGAAGAGACGCTGGTGCTCGGCGGCATCATGCAGGACCGGGAGATCGAACAGGTCTCGAAGGTGCCACTGCTCGGTGACGTGCCGCTCCTCGGAGCGCTGTTCCGCAACACGACGAAGACCAAGACGAAGGTGAACCTGCTCGTGTTCCTCACGCCGCACGTGATTCAGGGCGCGCAGGACTTCAAGCGGCTCATCGAGCGGAAGATGGCCGAGCGCGCGAAGGTGCTGGACCAGGTGACGGCGACGCGCGCCGAGGCCGATCCAAACTCGGTCGATTACGCGAAACGACCGGGTCCGCTCGCGGCCATCGCGCACGCCATCGAGGCGGAGGAACGGTCGGTCGTGGAGCCGCGATGACTCACGCCGCTTCGACGACGCGGTTCTTCCCGGAGCGCTTGGCCCGAAGCAGCGCCTGATCAGCCGCGTCGACGAAGGCGTGCACAGTCATGCCGGGGGCGAGGCTGACGACGCCAAGGCTGCAGGTCACTTTCAGTTGCGTGCTGCCGACGGTGAAGGGCTCGTCTGCGACCGCGCGCCGCACGCGTTCGGCCACGGTGCTCGCGGTGACGAGGTCGACGCCGGGGAGCAGCAGGGTGAACTCTTCGCCGCCATACCGAAATGCCATCGACCCGGTGCGCGCGTGGGCCTTGAGGCGGGCCGCGAGGGCGGCGAGCAGTTCGTCTCCGGCGAGGTGGCCGAAGTGGTCATTCACGCCCTTGAAGTTGTCGAGGTCGATCATCACCAACGACAGCGGGTGCTCGTTCGCGCGGGCGTCGGCGACGGCA
The DNA here is from genome assembly GCA_016793585.1 of Archangium sp. The sequence continues at coordinate 7,249 of JAEUJR010001031.1, read as the reverse complement.
CCGGTGATTCGCTCCATCAGCGCGCCGTGATGCCCAAGGCCCGTGAGCGCGTCGGTGCGGGCCGCCTGGGCTTCACGCTCGAAGCGGCGCGCGTTCTCGACGGCGCGGCCTGCGTGATCGGCCACGAGCGCGAAGATCTGCGCGACCTCGGCAGAGCACGTTCGCTCGGTGAAGCGGTTGTCGGCGTACAGCACGCCGAGCGTTCCGTTCACGCCCTTCAGCGGAGCCGCGACGCCAGTTCCGAGATGAAGCAGCCCGTCGAGGTCGTCGTCTGCTTCCGTCGCTTCGACGAGGCGGCCTTCTCGCAGCGCCGTCGACAAGAGGGAGGCATCGTCGACGTCGAGTCGTAGCGCCTGCACGTGTCGATCGAGCGGTGCCTGCGCATCGCGAGCAGCGAGCCCTGATTGATACAGCGCTGGCAACGAGTCCTGCCCACGCTCGATGGCGCGCCAGATGCGATCGGCTTCGACCTCGTCTGCAGGTCCGACGGCCATCATGCCGACGAGTCGGTTCGCATCTTCGCGGTCGACCTCGAAGAGCATGGCGCGGTTGAAGCCGAGGCCGACGCCAGCCGTGACGCCGGTGAGCACCGCGTAGCAGGCGGCTTCGACCTCGAGCGAGCCGTGCAGCAGGTTCGAGACTTCGTGGAGCAGCACGATGGCGTGACGAAGCGCCGCGTTCTCACGCTCCAGCGCCTCCAATCGCTCGTCCGTGGATTCCACGCTGCGCACCGTACTCCACCGGCCTCACAGCACGAGACGTGTCAGCGCCATCACCACGCCCATCACGCTCTCACCGGCGATCAACCCTGAAGCGATGGGCGTGAGCGTCTCTTCACTCCAGCGTCGTCTCGCCAGCGCGCCGAGCGCCGCGCCCAGCACCATCGTCAGCGTCGTCGCGGCCGGCAACACCATCGCGATGCCGAGCGCTGCGGCCGAGGGCAGGGTGCGGCTCCGCTGCGGGAACAGCGCCTCGACCACCGTCAACGCCGCGCCGAGCAATGCCGCGACGAGCATCGCTTCACGCGCTCCGACCGGCAGACCATCAGGCCCCAGCGCGAGCACCTTCGACACGCCAGCCCACACCATCACCGCGGGCGCAGGGAACTGCTCCGACCCGAGCACGCTCGCCTCGGGCACCAGCAACGTGAAGGCCGGCACCACCACGATAGCTCCGACGACGAGCCCGAGAAACTGCGCCCACACCTGCTGCCGTGCGTTCGCCTTCAACACCCAGCCCGTCTTCAGATCGCTCAGCAGGTCAGCCGCGTGCAGCCCCACGCCCGCCGTCACGTTGGCGGTCATCACGTTCGCCACCACGTTGCCGGGCAGCGCGAAGCCCGCAATGAGCTGCGTGAGCGGGCCCATCGCCTTCGTCGGCGTCACGTCGGTCTCTCCCGTCACGCGCGCGCTCACCACGCCGACCACCAGCGCGAGCGGCAACGCCAGCAGCGCGGCCCACACCGGTATGGCGAACAGCCGGTTCATGAGGAAGATGAGCGGTGGCGACAGCGCCAGCACTCCCGTCACCGCCCACCACGTCGACACGGCGTTCTCTTCGGCCTCAAAGTCGTCTCTCGTCAGCTGCCGCCGGCGGACCGCGCGCCGCGACAGTTGCACGGCCTGCACGACGAACCCGGTCAGCGCCGAGCTCGTCAGCAGCGCCGCCGCTGGCCACAACGACAGCTGCACCATCGCCTTGAACTCGAGCGAGGCCAGCATGCCATGCTGATGCGCGAGCGGCGCCAGCACGCCCCACGTCAGCAGCGCGCCCACGAACATCGACCACGCCGTGCGTGGCTTCATCAGCGAGCCACCGCCCAGCAGCACCAGCGACGCATCGAAGCCGAAGCCCCACGTCGACAGCGGCGCGAAGGTGAACCGGCCCGGCAGCGAGAAGAAGAGCTCGAGGTCTCTCCACAGCGTGAAGACGGCGGCGAAGCCACTGGCGCGCAGCAGCAGCATGGCCGGCCGCGTGTCGCCCGAGCCGTGCATCGCGCGCACTGCTTCCGCGGTCGCCACCGACATGGGGAAGGGCAGCCGTTCACGGTCGATGAACTGCTTCTTGAGCGGAATCGCGATGAAGACACCCAGCGACGCGATGACCGCGAACCACGCCACCATCGCCACGCCGGCTGGCCGTTGGCCTGTCAGCAGCAGGAGCGCCGGCAACGCCGCCATGTTTCCGCCGCCCGTCATCCACGCGCCCGACGACGCGATGGAGGCCACCATCACGTTCTCGAGCGCCGTGAAGGGCCGCTTCGTCGCGCCGACCTGCTCCATCGCCCGGAAGAAGCCGAAGGCGACGATGGTGGCGGTAATGGTGACGCCGAGGCTCCAGCCCGTCTTCAGCACCACGTACAGGTTCGACAGCGCGAGCACCGCTCCGAGCGCCATGCCCGAGAGCGCCGCCCGCACCGTGAGCTGAGGCGTCACGCCGCCAGTTCTTTGGCCAGCACCATCGAGGCGATGGTTCCATCGGAGACGGCCGTGGTGATTTGCCTGAACTTCTTCGCCGCCACGTCACCAACCGCGAACACGCCGGGTACGCTCGTGTGCATCTCGTCGTCGATGGCGATGTAGCCCCACGAGTCGAGCGTGAACGCGCCCTTGAAGAGCTCGAGGTTGGGCACCATGCCGGCGAAGACGAAGACGCTGTCGCAGTCGATGATTTCCTGCTGTTTCGTCACGAGGTCCTCCACCAGCACGCCGTCGACGCCTTTGCCCGAGCGCGAGAGGAACTCGCGCGGCTGCGTCGAGAGGCGGAAGCTGATTTTCGGCTCGGCGCGCGCCCTGGCCTGCGCCTCCTGGTTCGCCTGCAGCGTGGGGAACTGGTTCACGATGGTGATGCGTGAGGCGAAGCGCGCGATGAAGAGCGACTCCTCGATGGCCGAGTTGCCGCCACCGATGACGACGACGTGTTTGCCCTCGGTGTACTTCGCGTCACACGTCGCGCAGTACGACACGCCCTTGCCCTTGAACTCGCGCTCGCCTTTCACGCCGATGACGCGCGGCGAAGAGCCGGTCGCGACGATGATGCGTTTCGCCCGAATCGTCTCGAGCCCGTCGAGCACCACCATCTTCCTGGCGAGGTCGACCGACGTCACCTCGGTGGCCAGCCTCATCGAGACGCCGGCGTGGCGGGCCTGCTGCACCATGTGGTCGGCCAGCAGGTAGCCGGGCATCACGGTGGGAAAGCCCGGGAAGTTCGAAACCTGGTGCGTGGTGGCGACGTTGCCGCCTCCGAGCCCGAGGTCGACCATCACGGTCTCGAGCCTCGCCTGCGCGCAGTAGATGCCTGCCGTCACGCCCGCCGGCCCCGCGCCCAGAATCAACACGTCGGCGTCGGTCTCGGTCGGCCTCGCCTGGTGGACGAGCGTCTCGAAGCGCTCCGGCGGCAGCAGCTCGCTCACCCCCGCGAGCAGCTCGGAGCGTTTGATGGCGCTGGTGACTCGCGGCGCCACCTCTTTCCCGTCTTTCAGGAACAGCACCGTCGGAGAGCCCTTCACGCCCAGCTCGTTCGCCAGCTCGCGGTTCTGCTGGCGAAACACCTTCACGAACTCGACGTCGTCGTGGAACAGCCCGGCCACCGCTTCGTACTTCGGCGCGAGCGCTTCGCAGGGCGGGCACTCGCTCGAATAGAAGTCGACGACGACGGGCTTCTTCGAGGTGAGCAGCGAGGGGAAGTCGGCCGCGGTGATTTCACGAACGGCTTCACTCATGGCGTGACTCCTGAGGCGGGTTGCTCGGCGAGCGCGGGCTGGCCGTACAGCGCCCCACCGAGGCTCAGCAGCTCCTTCACGGGCCGGCAGTCAGCTGCGCGAATCTGGCCCTTCCAGCTCTTCGAGACCGCGCCACAGCCGCCGCCACACGCGAGCTGGTTCGCGCACGTGCTGCAGCTCGAGATGCTCGTCACGTCGCGGCCGTGCCAGTCCTTCACGAGGTCGTCGTCGAGCGAGCGCGTGGGAAAGAAGGTGCCCAGCGCCTCGCCGGCTTTTCCCACGTTCGCGGTGCACGGGTAGATGGCGCCGGTCGCGTCGAAGGCCCACTCCGTCTTCGTGGCCGGGCACGCGTCGAACAGCGGCTCGGGCAGCTGGCCCTCGTCGAAGAGGAACCGCGCGACCGAGTACGCCGGCCGGTAGAAGCGCAGCACCTCGGGGTCCTTCTGGATGAGGGCGAACATGTCCTCCCAGAGCGAGAGCCGCGTGTAGAGGCGGGTGTTGTTCGTCTGGCAGTGGTGCAGCTCGTAGTTGCGGCCCACCTGCGTCTTGAAGTTCTTGCGGCCAGTCCACCCGCGGTCGATGGCGAAGTGCGCGAGGTTGGCGAAGTCGGCGAGGTTCTCTTTGTCGAGCACCGCGCGCAGGTTGACGGTGAGGCCCGCGTCGAGCGCGGCGTCGATGCCCGCGACCACCGGGTCGAACGTCTTGCCGCCTCCCTTGAGCGAGCGGCGCTTGTCGTGCAGCTCGCGCGTGCCGTCGAGCGTCACCTGCACCTCACGAATGCGGCCCGTCAGCAGCAGCGGCACGTACTTCGCGAGCGAGTAGCCGTTGGTGATGACAGCCAGGTCGAGCCCGCGCGCCTTCGTGCCGGCGATGAGGCGCTCGAGCACTGCGCGGCTCTTCGGGGTGTCGAGCAGCGGCTCGCCTCCGAAGAGGGTGACGTACTTGCGGCGGCCCGCGAAGGTGTCGTCGACGTACGAGAAGAACGCGTCGACGACCTGCTCGAGGTCGTGCGTCTGCTGCGGCGCGTACTCGTCCTGGAAACAATAGGAGCAGCCGAAGTTGCACGCGTACGACGGCACGAAGAAGAGCTGCACCTCGTCGTCCTGCTGGCCCTTCGCGAACTTCGCCCGCGCCGCCTCGTAGCGTGTGGCCTCTTCCGCGGGGTCGACGAGGTAGCCCTTCGAGGCGAGCTCGGCCGGGTCGGCGTAGTCGCCACGCTGAAACCGCTGCGCCGTCTCGTCATCGAGCAGGTCCGCCTGCCCCGAGAGAAGGTTCACCAGGAGCCACTGCGTGCTCCCGGAGACCTGCGTGAGGATGTTGTGTCGCGAGGGTTGCATGGAGGCTCAGGAGGGAGGGTGCGCGGCCGACCGTGAGCCGGCGCGCGCAGGGAAGACGGGGTTCAATCGTGGCAGCCAGCGACGTTCTTCGAGATCTTCGCGCAGCACTGGGCGACCTTCTCGGGCGCCGGAGCGCAGCAGCTGGCTGCGGGCTTCTTGATCAGCGACTTCATCTCATCACCTCCTCGATGGGGGCTCCGCGCCTTCCGGGCCGCGGGCGGGTCGACGACCTGACAACGTGAAGCTCGAGAGCAGCGCGTGGGCCTTCCGGTACGGTGCGCGTTCGGTCTCGATGCGAACGTCGGTGAGGCCGGCGCCCGCGACGTGCGCGAGGTACTCGGGCTTGGTCTCGGCGCCAGCCCAGCACTCGGCGACCGCGACGGGGTCGTTCCTGAACTCGGCGGCGATGGCCTCGACAGCGAAGATGTCGCTCACCACGAAGCGCCCACCCGGCCGCAGCACGCGGAAGATCTCCCGCCACACGGCGGCCTTGTCGGTGGCGTGGTTGAGCGCGCAGTTCGACACCACCCAGTCGACCGATTCGTCGCCGAGCACCAGCGCGTCGAGCGACGACTGGCGCAACGTCACCTGGCCGACGCCTTCGTTCGCAGCGCGCTGCTTCGCCGTCTCGATCATCGTCGCAGACGCATCGAGGCCGATGACGTGGCCAGTGGCGCCAACCTTCCGCGCGAGCTTGATGACGTCACTGCCGCGACCGCAGCCCAGGTCGACGCAGACATCACCACTCTTCGCGTCCACCAAGTCCGCTGCGCCACCGCACGAGAGGCTGACGGGTTGGGGCGCCAGGGCGCCGTATCGATTCTCGAGCGCTGCAGCGATGGCCGATGTCGAGCTCACGGCCCTACGAGCCGACGTGCCGCCGCTTCGATTCAGCCGTCGTGCCTGAACCTCACCGACTGGCGGTCCGCTCCCATGCGCGTATGGGAGACGACCAAGTTCCGCCTCACAGCGCCTGTGCCACGTGCCACACCGCAGCCTCGTTTCGAGGAGATTGCGCGCGGATGCCCGAGGGCTGCCCAACGCTCACGAACCCAGCGCTCACGAAAGACGTCGCCAGCTACCTCGAGCCAGAGCGTGCGCAAATCATGCGGGTCGCCGACGCGGCGCCGTTCACCGCCGATCGCACGAAACGAAACCGCGTCGAGGAGCTCCTCTTCTACGCGAACGAGCGCGGTCTTCGACGGCTGGGCGTGGCCTTCTGTGTGTCGATGACGAAGGAGGCGCAGGAGCTCGCGCGCCGGCTGGAGGCCGCGGGGCTCGAGGCCGAGCTCGCGTGCTGCCGGCTGGGCGCTGTCGACTTCACCGAGATTGGCCTCGAGAAGGCGCACCCCGAGCGGTTCGCCTCCATCTGCAACCCCGTCGCGCAGGCGAAGCTGCTGAACGAGGCGGGCGTGCAGCTCATCGTGCAGATGGGGCTCTGCCTCGGGCACGACCTCATCCTTCAGCAGGAGGCGAAGGTGCCGGTGACGACGTTGGTGGTGAAGGATCGCGCCCTCGACCACCACCCCATCACCGCGCTGAGGCCGGGTTGATCAGTGCCCGCCGCCGCGTTCGGTCGGCGTGGCGAGAATGCCGTCGTAGGTCGCGCGTGAGATGAACTGCGGCTGGTACGCGCCGCTGAGCTGGCCCACGTACGAGCGCAGGTGGTTGCGGCTGCCGCGCGCGAGGGTGTCGTAGACCGCGCGCACGTCGGCGCGGGCCGTCTTCGCCGAGAAACGCTCGAGGTCCGAGAGGTCGAGGTCTTCGATGGTCGCGCCGACGGTGAGCGCGTCGACCTGGCTCGCCGAACCCTTCGCGACGAGGTCCGTGTACAGCTGCTGGAGCGTCGCGTTCTCGAACTGGCCGGCGCCTTTGCCTGCCACGGGGTCGTCGATGCCGATGGCCGTGAGCAGCCCGAGCACGGCTTCGGTGTGCGTCTGTTCGCTCGACGCGATGTTGCCGAACGACTGGAGCGACCAGCGGTTCTGCAGCGCCACGTACACGTCGTGCGCCAGCTTCTCTTCTTCACGCAGGAAGCGCAGGTCTTCGTGCAGCGAGTCGTCGACGCCCGCAGGCTCCGTCATCGCCTCGGGCCCGCAGGCCGTCAGCAGCGCCGCCACCATCCACAAGGACTGTCTCATGAGCGTCTCCGGTGTCACCCGGCGGGAATGTCGAGTGAGTGTGCTGCCTC
>JAEUJR010001010.1 GCA_016793585.1 Archangium sp. | reverse complement strand
GAGGCGCGTGTCGGACGAGCGGGTCGGCGAGGTCTTCGAGTGGCGCAGGGTCGACGCCAGCTGCCCCGACTGTCAGACGCGCTACGAGGTGCGGTACGTCGACGTGCCGACGACGGGGCGCATCGTGCAGTGCCACCACTGCACAGGCATCTACCGCGTCCTGCGGCTGGGAACCCTGCCGTCGAACGCGACCGTCTCACGAGAGGCGCGGTGCCCTTCGTGCCACACGCCGACGCAGCTCACGGCCGCCGCCTTCGCCAGCGACGACGAGCTGACGTGCGCCCAGTGCCGACGCCGGTACCGCCCGTCGAACGGTGAAGCCTTCATTCCCCCAGCGCCACCCCGGCAGGGCGTGATGTTCTTCGGCACCCCGGCCGTCGAGCACGCGCGCGCTCACGGAGAAGACTTCACCTTCGGGGTCCAGTCATCGGCGCCGCCCCGCGAGCCACCCCCGGGCGGAGCACCAACGCCCACCGGCCCTGCACAAGAGCTCGTTCGCTGCCCGGCGTGCAGCACCGTCTCTGCCATCGCGCGCGAACGCCTGGGTGCTGGAGCCGAGGTGCAGTGCACTCGGTGCAACCACGTCTTCACCGCGCGGCCCTCGACGCAGGGCACCCAGGTCGCGCGCGCCGTCGCCGGCCCGCCACCAGCAGCGCAGCAGCCTCCTCCGTTTCGAAGCCGAGCTGACTTCATCGGCGTCACCGCCGCACGCGCCGCCAGGCAGCTTCTCGCGCACGGCCGACGGCTGCCCATCGACGTCTGGCTCGCGCTCGCCGACCGGCTGCTGGCCACGCTCGAGCCAGTGCCAATCGACGCCCCGTTCTGGAGTCGGTGGACAGGCCCAGAGGGCTTCGGCATCGACCTCGAAGGTCAATTCGTCGCGTTCGACGACGAGCCGGCGACGCCCAACTTCCCTCGCGACTGGGTGCACCCACCCATGGAGGGCTACCTCACCGACGATCGGCTCGAGCGCATGCGGGTGTGGGCGGTGTGCCGGGCGCTGGTGTGGTTGCTCGACCCCTTCCCCACCTCGCGTGACGGCAACCGGCTCGAGCGCGTCTTCGAGCACCCCCAGCTGCCGCCGGCGCTTCACAGCGTGCTCGACGCGGGGCTCGGCCTCGCGGGGCCTCCGACGTTGCCGATTCTTCATCGAGCGATTCTCGAGTCGCTGCGCCCGGCCAGCCTGGAGCGGGTGAAGGCCGTGCTCTTCGCCCTCGGCTTCGACACTCCGCCCGAAGACCGGCTGCCGGAGAAGTGGCGCGGTGGCGCCCTGCAGGTGCACCTCGACCAGCTGCTCGAGCGCGCCGAGCCCATCGAGCAGTGTCCGGCCGACCCCCGCGCCATCGTGACGACGCCGTTCTCGATGCCGCTGACCCCGACGCGCACGCTCGAGCTCTCGATGCTCAGCGGCGCGCAGGTGATTCGCCGGGTGCCCGTGACGGCCACGCTCGGCTTCCCGACACGCATCGCCCTGCCGGTGGGGGCCACGCAGCGCCCGCACGAGCGCGTCGGGCTCGAGCTGCGCCACCCACGACAGCGCGCCCTCACCGTCGCGCTCGAAGGCGTCGTCGACACCGAGGGCTTCGTCGTGCCCACCATCGACGCGAGAGCGAAGGCCGAGCTCGACGTGCTGCTCGCCTCCCTCGACGACGAGGCAGCTGGGCCCGCGTTCGTGCCGCCCCGGCGAGTCGAGCCCGAGCCGCGGCCGGCCCAGCCGACCTCGGTCGTTCCCTACCTCGTGTTGGCCGGGTTGATGGGCGCCGGGCTGGGCCTGGTGCTGCTGCTCGTGCTGCTCTTCACCCTGCCCCTGGTGCTCGTCTGCGCGGTGCTCGTCTGGCGCGACGTCATCTCGACGACGACGGCGGCGTGGGTCATCGGAGCGGGCACCGCCCTCATCCTCGTGTTGACGGTGCTGCACCTGCTGACGAGCGACGCCTCCGAGCGGGAGGACTGAATCAAGCCACCTCGAGCCACTTGAACCAGACGGGGTGGTGCTCGCGGTACCAGAGCAACGCCTCGCGAATGCGCTGCTGGTGGGCCTTCGGCATCACCTCGTCTTCGACGCGGTCGAAGTGCACGATGACGCGCTCGTTGTCGTACTCGAGGGCCTGCGACAGCATCGTCTGCAGCTCGTTGCGAATACGGCCCGAGTCGCTCACCTTCACGGGGCGCTGCGCGAAGTCGACGCCGCTGATGAAGCGGGTGAGCAGCGGGCTGAAGCACAGCTTCGTCTCCTGCACCGTCTCGAGCAGGCGGAAGGTGAAGTGAATGTTCGAGCTCGCGTTGTGCGTCGCGAGGCGCGCGGTGACGCGGTAGCGATTCTCGGCGAGCTGCTCGACGCCCTTCATGCCGGTGTACGGGTCGGCGCACATGTAGCCGGTGCACGAGAGCACCCGCCACGCGCGCTCGTCGAAGAAGTCGTCGGCGTGC
>JAEUJR010000998.1 GCA_016793585.1 Archangium sp. | reverse complement strand
GGGCTCGCGTTTACGCTGCTCCTCGGCACACTTTCCAAGCGCGGCCTTGTTGCCGCTGACGACCTCCAGAATGTCGCCCTGGCCGAGTTCGTCCTTCACGTCGCCCCCGCCGCCACTGCCCGGGGCATTGGGAATGTAGATTTCCTTCTTCTTCGAGGGCGTGTCGGACTTCGGCTCTTCCTTCGGGGCCGCTTTCTTTCCATCGCCGAACAGCTTGTCGAAGGAGTCGTCATCGCCACCACCGCTGCTTGACGGCTTGGGCGTCTCCTTCGCCACAGGCTCGGCCTTCGCGGGCTGTTCCTTCTCCACCTTCGCGGTGACGACTCGCGTGCCCGCGTTCGCCTTCGTGCCGTTGCCTTTCATCGCGGCGACGGGTTGGGTCGGCTGCGCGGGCTGGGCCGCGGGCGGGTTTTCGGGCGTGACCGCTGCGACCGGCGGATTCACCGGCTGCGTGGGTTGAGCCGGAGGCGGCTGCACGGGCTGGGTCGGTGGAGGCTGCGCGACCGCGACGGGCGGGTTCACCGGCTGGGTCGGCTGCACGGGCTGCGTCGGCTGAATCGGCGGGTTGTTCGGCTGCGCGACCACGACCTTGGGCTCACGCAGCGCGAGGAAGAGCACCAGGCCGATGAGGCAGAGCAACAGCACGCCACCACCAACGCCGAGGCCGATCAGCAGGCCACGGTTCGACGGCGGGCGGTACTGGGTGACGGCCGGGGCGCTGTACGTCGCGCCCGGGTTCGCCATGTACGGGTTGACGGGCGGCGGAGCAGGCGCTGCTGGCCGGGCCGCCACAGGCTCGGGAGCGTGATGCGCAGGCGCGGGCTTCTCTTCTGCGACGGGCAGATCGAGCAGCCCACCGGCAGTCAGATCGTTCGAGGGCTCGGGCTTCTTCGGAGGCGGCTTGGCGAGCACCTCCATCTCTTCCTTCACGAGCGAGGCGAGCGCTGACGCTGCAGACGGCCGCCACGTGCCGGTGTCTTCCTGGGCCGCGATGTTCGAGGGGAGCGCAGCGGCCGCGATCGGCACCTGCACCTCGGACTGCACGGTGGTGACGAGCCCGCCCGCCGAGAACGCCGACTGCACCGGCACGCTCACGACCGACGGCGCGGGAGCGATGATGCCGGGGTTCAGCGTCGCGGCGGCGGCGACGACGATCGGCTTTGCCGGCTTGGGGGCTAGGACGGAGGCGAGGATCTTCACCTCGGAGACGGGAATCCAGTCGCCGAAGCCTGCGCGCCAGCACAACGAATCGGGGCCGACTTCGCCCTTGTCCCAGTGCTGCTTGAGCTGATCGAGCGGCATCGGGCCGGTCTGCTTGTCGTTGAGCGCGACGTACCAGTCCTGCTGGGGCACCTCTTCGACCTTGGCCAACGTCGGGTTCGACGCGCCGCTCGCGTTGCTCTCCTCGGCGAGCTTCTTCACCATGTCGGCGTCGAGCACCTTCGTCGACTCACGATCACCTTCGGCGCCGCCCTTGGCCTCGAGGCCGCCGGTCGGCAACGTCGTCGGGCCGGTGCTGCCGCCCGCGAGCACCGAGTCGAACACGGCGCCGATCTCGTCTTCGTCTGCGCCGAGAAAGCTGTCTCCGGGCTTCGGGTCGGCCTTCGAAGCCTCTTTCGCTTCGCCGTTCTTCTCTGCGCCGTTCTTCTCTTTGGCGGCAGCGGTCTTCGCGGCCTTCGACTCCATCGCGGCCTGCACCGCGGGGTCGTTCATGGTCACGCGCGAGGTCGGTGGATCAGCGGCGGGCGCTCCGGGGCTCGTCAGATCGAGCGTCGCGTCGGTGCCGGCGGCGAGCGGGCTGTTCATCACCTGCGTCGCCGTCGCGTCATCGGGATCGTTCGAGGCGTTGACGGGGCCGTTCTTCGCCGTCACTGCGCCGTCGGTCTTCTTGACGTGAATGACGTAGCCGCACTTGCGGCAGCGGACCTTGACCCCCTTGGGCCCGACCTTCTCGTCATTGATCATGTACTGCGCGCGGCAGCTCTCACAGACGAAGCGCATCAGGCGTCCCGGGCAGGCTAAATACTGAGAAACTGTAGGTTTCCCTTTTCAGGGGGTCAAG
>JAEUJR010000411.1 GCA_016793585.1 Archangium sp. | reverse complement strand
CACCACCAGGGACTTCCGCACGAGGCTCATCGAGGTCATTTAATTGCCCTATAGCCGAGTCGACATAGCGTCGTGAATCGCTATGGCGCGCAAGAAGATCAGCACCACGATCTACATCACGCCTGAGCAGAACGAGCTACTGAAGCTCTTGAACCAGAAGACCAAGGTGCCGGTGGCCGAGTACATTCGCCAGGGCATCGACCTGGTGCTCGAGCGCTACAAGGAGCAGTTGCCTGGGCAATCTCGTCTGCCGGGACTGTAGGCCCTGATTCTCGTTCGTTCCTCTGACGGTGCAGGCTATGGAGCCGCGCCGTGAATACGTATCGCGGCAAGCGAATCGTGGTGCTCGGTGGAGCCGGCTTCGTGGGCTCCCATCTGTGCGAGCGCCTGCTGGCCGCAGACGCCGAGTCGGTGTTGGCGGTCGACAACCTGGCGACGGGCGACGAGCGCAACCTGGGCGGCCTGAAGCACGAGGCCCGCTTCGACTTCCTGAAGCACGACATCTGCGCGCCGATTCCCGTGCGCAGCCCCGTCGACTTCGTCTTCAACCTCGCGTCGCCCGCGTCTCCAGCCGACTACGCCGTGCTGTGGCTCGAGACCATGCGGACGGGCTCCGAGGGCACGCTGCGCGGCCTCGAGCTGGCGCAGGAGAAGAAGGCCGTCTTCCTGCAGGCGTCGACGTCGGAGATCTACGGCGACCCGCTCGTGCACCCGCAGCCCGAGTCGTACTCGGGCAACGTCGACCCGACCCGCCCGCGCAGCGTCTACGACGAGGCCAAACGGTACGGAGAGGCGCTGGTGAGCGCGTTTCGCCGCTCGCGTGGGCTCTCGACGCGCATCGTTCGCATCTTCAACACCTATGGCCCGCGCATGCGGCTCAACGACGGGCGGGTGGTGCCGGCCTTCGTCGGCCAGGCGCTGCGGGGCGAAGACTTCACGGTCTTTGGTGACGGCAAGCAGACGCGCTCGTTCTGCTACGTCGACGACATGGTCGAAGGCATCGCGCGGCTGGGTGCCTCCGACGTGTCTGACCCGGTGAACATCGGCAACCCCGATGAGCGCACGATGATCGAGTTCGCCGAGGCCGTGCGTGCGGCCGCTGGTGGCGGCGGGAAGATCGTTCACCAGCCGTTGCCCGAAGGTGACCCGAAGCAGCGCAAGCCCGACATCACGCGCGCGAAGGCGTTGCTGGGTTGGGAGCCGAAGGTATCGCTCGTCGACGGGCTCGCGAAGACGGTGGCGTTCTTCAAGACGCGCGTCTGACGCGTTCACCCCGCGTCGGGCACGGTCAGGTTCTCGAGCGATGACGGTGGGGGCAGCGGCTGCGGAGGCGGCTGCTTCTCGACGAGCACCTTGAGGGCGGCGAGGCCCTGCTCGAAGTGGGCGCCCAGCTGGTGCTCGAGCTGCTCGCGAAAAAAGCCGCCCATCGGAGGCAGCACTCCATCGTCGCGCCAGGTGACGATGGTCGCCGTGCCGTCGGGGCGAAGCGAGAGCCTCGAGTGTGCGTTCACCACGTCGGACTCGATGGCTTCGTCGATCGACACCCCAGTCTCGTCTGCTGCGGTGATCGTCATCGCGCCGCGCCCCATCACCGGGCCCTGCCACTGCCAGCGCGCACCCACCCCCTGATCGGGCCCCGCGAAGGTGTTCACGACTTTGGGGTCGAGCGCCTTCGTCCACACCGCCCAGTCTTGCCAGGCGCGCAGGTTCGCGATGAAGGGCAGCACGCGATCGGGGGGGGCCTCGATGCGCACGGTGCGCTCGACGTGCCACTCGCGGGACAGCAGCGCGCCGATGGCTCCGATGAAGAGCACGACTGCCACGACGAAGACGGCGGCCTTCTTGATCATGCGCGGGCCTATACTCCAGTCATGCCGCGTCTCGATTCATCGAAGGCCGAGGTGCTCGTCTTCACCTTCAAGGAAGGCCTGCTCTCGGCGGTCGCCCACGATCTGAAGCTTCAGCTGACCCGCTTCACCATCGAGCACGAGGGCGAGCGCTCCGTCGCCGAGTTCGAGGCCGGCTCGATTCGGGTCGTGACCGCCATGAAGGAGGGCAGGGACGATCCCTCGACTCTGTCGGCATCAGCGAAGGCCGATATCGAGAAGAACACGCTGAGCGACGTGCTCGACGTGCGCAAACACCCGACGGCGCGGTTCGAGTCGGTGCGAATGACCGACACGCAGCTCGAAGGGCGGCTCACCCTGCACGGCGTGACGAAGACGCTCACGGGCGCGCTCCACACGAGCGGCGGCGTCACCACGGCCGAGTTCCGGTTCGATCAGCGCGACTTCGGCATCAAGCCGTTCAGCGCGATGCTCGGCACGCTGAAGATCAAGCCCGAGGTGGTGGTGCGGGTCAGCCTTCGCGAGTGATCAGAGCTTCTTCACCGACGGGCGAATGAGCGTGCGCTCGTCTTCGTCGTCGACCTCGCTCGCGAGCGTCTGCAGGCGGTTGTTCGTCACCCGCAGGCGCCGCGAGAGCTCGCGGCAGAGGTTCTGAAGGATCATCACGTACGTCGCCGGATCCTCCTGGTACAGGTTGTACAGATCGCGGTTGCCCAGCGAGTACACGAGCGACGGCTTCTCGACGACGACGGTCGCGCTGCGCTTCTGAATGTCGATCAGCGTCATCTCGCCGAAGAACTCGCCTGAGCCCATTCGAATGAACTTCCGGCGGGCGCCGCTCTCGTCGTCGCGGCAGACGACCACCTCGCCGTGGCGCACCAGGAACATCGCGCGGCCAGCTTCGCCCTGCTTGCAGACCTCGGAGCCCGGCTCGAAGTGGTGCTCGCCCAGCATCGTGATCACCCGCTTGAGCGCCGGCTCTTCGAGCCCTCCGAAGAGCGCGATCGTCGGCAGCCACGTGCGCAGGTCCTGCGTGTCCTTCGCCATCGACGTCTACCTCGCCTTCGTCAGCTGGCCGACCGCGTCTCCCAGCCCTTCGAGGGTGAGAGGGTACATCGGAAACACCTTGCGAATGACGTCGACGGTCGTCTGCCACCAGCTCGACGGCGGCTCGGGGTTGAGCCAGCAGCTCGCGGTGAAGTGCTCGCGCAGCCGCATGAGGTGCACGACGCCTTCGAGGCCTTCATCGTCGCTCCAGCCCGAGACGCTCATCAGCTCCCACGGCGCCATCAGCGCGTCGCCGACCACGATCAGTTTGTAGCGGCGATCGGTCTCGGCGAAGAGCTGCGGCAGGGTGATCGGGTCGCGAAAGCTCGCCTGCTTGTAGACGCGCCCGTAAATGCAGTTGTGGAAGTAGTAGGTGCGCAGCTCTCGAAAGTGCGTCGCCTTCTTCGCCGCGGTGAAGAGGCGCGAGACGAGGTGCGCGAACGGGTCCATCGAGCCGCCCACGTCCATCAGCAGAATGACGCGGGTGTTCGACTTGCGCGGAGGCCGGGTGACGACCTCGAGATCGCCCAGGTTGCGCGCGGTCTCGGTGATGGTGGCGTCGAGATCGAGCTCGTCGTGGGCGCCTTCACGCGCGAACGCCCGCAGCTTGCGAAGCGCCACCTGCATCTGCCGCACGTCGAGCACGAGATCGTCGCGGTACTCCTTGTAGGCGCGCTCCGACGCCATTCGCACCGCGCTGCGCATGCCGCCGGCGTCACCGACCTTCATGCCTTCGCGCGCGGCCTTGCCGGTGTTGCCGAAGGGAGACGTGCCAGCCGTGCCGATCCACCTGTTGCCGCGATCGTGACGCTCCTTCTGCTCCTTCATGCGCTGCTCGAAGAGCTGCTCGAGCGTCTTCAGGTCGAGCTGGTCGAGCAACGCCTTCTCTTCTGGCGTCAGCAGGCGATCGGGCTGCTTCGCCTCGCGCACCCACTCGAGCAGCTGCTGGGTGATCTCCATCGACGACGACTCGATGCCCTGAAAGTGCTTCGCGAAGGCCTGATCGAACGCGTCGAGGTGCTTCTCGTCGTGAATCAGCAAGGCGCGGGCGACGAAGTAGAAGCCCTCGAGCGAGCTGTCGTGCAGGCCTTGAACGAGCGCCTGTCCCAACGCGACCGCTTCTGTCGCGCCGACGGGCACTTTCCGGCTGCGCAGCTCGTAGAGGAAGGGAACGAACATCAGGCCCTCTTGGGAAGCTTCCCGCCGAACTGGTCGGCGAAAGCCATCAGATCCTGCTCGCGCTTGAGCAGGGCGCCGATGAAGGGCAGTTGCTCGTCGAGCTTCACGCTGGTGATGCCGGCCGACTTGAGCGCCGCGAGCCAGTCGATGAGCTCGCTCGTCGAGGGGCGCTTGCGCAGGCGCGAGAATGCGCGCAGCTCGTAGAAGACGCCGAGGGCCTGATCGACGAGCCGCTCGGCCATGTCGGCGTGGTGCACGTGCACGATGCGCTGCATGAGGTCGCGGTCGGGGAACTCGATGAAGTGGAACACGCAGCGGCGCAGGAACGCGTCGGGCAGATCCTTCTCGTTGTTCGACGTGATGACGACGACCGGCCGGTGCTTCGCGACGACCTCTTCGTCGGTCTCGATCACCTTGAAGCGCATGCGATCGATCTCGTGCAGCAGATCGTTCGGGAACTCGAGATCGGCCTTGTCGATCTCGTCGATGAGCAGCACGCGGCGCTCGGGCGCGGCGAACGATTCTCCCAGCGGCCCGTGGCGGATGTACTGGCGAATGTCGCGCACGTCTTTGTCGTTGAAGCGGCTGTCGTGCAGGCGCTGAACCGCGTCGTAGACGTACAGGCCGTCTTGCGCCTTCGTCGTCGACTTCACGTTCCAGGTCAGCAGCTTGAGGCCCATTGCGGCGGCGATGGCCTCGGCGAGCAGCGTCTTGCCGGTGCCGGGCTCTCCTTTGACGAGCAGGGGCCGCTGCAGCGCGACGGCGCAGTCGACTGCTGAACGAAGGCTCTCACTGGTCAGGTACGACTCGGTTCCCTTGAAGCGCATGGTGGCGAGCGTAACCACCTCGTGAGCGGCTTTCATGCAGGGACTTCGGGCGACCGGGGAGTACAGTCACCCCTCGGAGGGACGCGCGTGATCAAGTGGCGGTTGATGCTGACGACGCTGCCGTTCGTGGCCGTCGTCACGGCGATCAAGGCAGTGCTCGAGTTCGGGGTGAGCTGGGGCGGTGCGGTCGACTTCGCAGACGTGGGCGTGGTGCTGACCGCCGGAGTCTTCCTGACGGGCTTCCTGCTGACCGGCACCATCAGCGACTACAAAGAGGCCGAGAAGCTGCCCGCCGAAGTGGCGACCACGCTCGAGCTGCTCGAGGAGATTCTCGTGCTCGCCGCCTCGATTCGGCCGGCCATCAAGCTCGCCGAGATGCGCCGGTCGTTGCTCGGCATGACCGACGGCATTCGCGACTGGCTCTACAAGCGAAAGACGACAGCCCAGGTGTTCGAGGTGCTGACCGGCTTCAACGACGTGCTGCAGTCGCTCGAGCGCGACGGCGCCGGGCCCTACGCGTCGCGTGCGGTTCCGCAGCTGGCGAGCTTGCGAAAGACGATCTCCCGAATGGATGTGATCTCGCGCACAGGGTTCTTGCCGCCTGCCTACGCGCTGCTCGAGACGTTGCTCGCGCTCATTCTGATTCTCGTCATCTGCGCAAAGTACAAGTCGCAGCTCGCCGAGTTCATTCTCGTGCCGGTGCTTACGCTCATCTACGTGTACATGCTCCGGCTCATTCGCGACGTCGACGACCCGTTCGACTACTCGCCCGACGGCAAACGTCGTGGTGGCGCCGAGGTCGAGCTGTTCCCCATCGAGGAGTACCGCGAGCGGCTCAGCAAGCGCGTCGGCTAACGCTCGAGCTCGAAGTCCTTCGGAGGGCGGCTCGCGTGCGAGCGCAGGTAGCCCTCGAAGCCGGCCCGCGACTCGATGTGGAACGCAGGGAGCCGCGCGAGCGCGTCAGCGTCGAAGTGGTACTGCTCGATGACGAGTGAGGCGCGACGCGACTCCGGCAGCCCTTCGTAGGGCCGCACCATGTGGGCGAGATCGCCGCGGAAGTGCACCGCGTCGCGTGGTCTGGGCGCGATGACCCCGACGGGAAGGGAGCCGTTCCAGATCGCCAGCTCGCCTCCCTTCGTCGAGGGCACCGAGAGGTACAGCACTGACACGCACTCGGGCGGATGATCGGTGACGCCGGCGGGCTTCATGAGCGTGCCGTCGATGTGGCGCGCGACGCTCGCGCCCGGCCCCACGAGCAAGAGGTTCAAGTACCAGGCGTTCGGCAGCCGCGTGAGCGTTCGTCTCCAGAAGGGCGTGAGCGAGCGAATCGCTGGTGCGCCCAGGGCCCTCTCGATCCACGGGGCGAGCACCGGAAAACGGGAGAGCAGCTCGGGTTTGCCCGCCTCGGTGAAGGTGACTCCGAACCCCCGGCTCGACTCGAAGGGGCCGTTGAGCGTGCTCACGCCGACGAGCGACGAGGTGAGCAGGCCGTCTCGGAGCGCCTCGAACTCGGGCGAGGGCAGGGCGCCGCGTTGGTGTCGGAAGACCTTCAACACGACTGAGGTCGTACCTCGTCCGCGCGCAGAGGTGCAGGTGGGTGTTTCCACCGCGACCGGAAACTTGCTGGCTGTCGTGCGTGCAACAGACTTCCGCTCGTGGCGACCGTCGAGGCAGCTCCAGCGTTCGAGGACTCGCAGCGCTCCACTCGCTCGAGGCGCGTTCGTTTCAAGCACCCCGTGCGGGTGACGACGATCGACGGCGAGCCGCGCGCCTGGAGAACGCTCGCCGCCAACCTCTCGCGTGACGGTGTCTTCGTGCGAATGCCGCAACCGCTCGAGCCGGGAACGCGCGTCGCGATCTCGCTGGAAGCCAACGGGCAGGCCTTGCCGCTCGCGCAGGGCGAGGTGCGGTGGGCCCGAAAGAACGAGTCTGGCTTCGAGGGGAGGTTCCAGGGCTGTGGCGTTCGCTTCACCGACTACCTGCACCCGCGCGCGTCGGAGTTGGTGAACTACCTCGTCGAGACGCTCGACACGGGGAAGCCGCTCAAGGCCGCGCCGCCGCCGAAGCGTCGCTGGTGGCCGTACGTGGTTGGGGTGGGCGTCCTGGCTGCTGCGGCTGCGCTGGTGATGGTCGTGTTTCAACCACCCGAGCCGAAGCCGTTGCCGACGCCCGTCGCAGGGGCCGGTGCGCTCGAGGTGTTGTCCGTGGCGCCGCGCGTGAACGAGGAGCTGGCCGCGATGGTGAGCCCGGCGGAAGAAGAAGAGCCTGCTGCGGAGGCCGCTCCGACCGCCGAGCCGCCCGCCGCGTCGAGTTCGGCACCGACAGAGCCCGAGTCACCTGCAGCGCCAGTTGCCGCCGAGCCGCTCACTGCTGAGGCGCCCGTTGCTGAGGCGCCGCCGGCTGCTGCACCCGTCGCGGCCGGTGAGGCTCCTGCGCCGATCGCTGCTGCGCCAACGCCATCGGCCCCCTCACACGAGGCGCGCGTGACACCGAACTCCGAGGGCCAACTCCGCCTGCCCTCTGGCGCGGCGTCGAGCGTCAGCTGGAGCCCATCTCCCGAGGGGCTCGACGTTCGACCCCAGCTTCGCGGCGAGGCTCGCGTCTCGCGTGTCTTCGCGCTCTCAGATCCTCCGCGCCTCGTCTTCGACATCGAAGGTGGAGCGCCCTCGCACAGCCACACCATCGCGACCGACTCGTCGCTCATCACTCGCGTCCGCCTCGGCAAACAGGGTTCGCGTACGCGCGTGGTGGTCGACCTCGCCTCCGAGCCACACCGGGTGATGCCTGCACTGGATCACGCCGTGCTGCAGTTCTGAGCTCCGCTGCTTCGCGTTTCACACTTCTTCACCGCAACGAGACTCGCCGCTCACGCGTGCCGGGTTTGGTGTCTCGCGCGGAATGAACCGCGACACAGGCTCGCTTCGTGCGGGCAAGGAGACTCACATGTCGAAGTGGATGCTGATGGCACTCGCTGTGGCGGCGATGGGCTCGACGGGGTGCGGCAATCGCCCCGAGCGGTTCGAGAAGATGGTGCAGTGGCGCATCGACGATGCGCTCGACGAACTCGACGCGACGCAGGCGCAACGTGAGCGCGTGCAGGCTCTGACGAAGGAGTCGCTCGCGCAGGCCAGGCCGCTCGCTGAGCAGGCGCACGCCACGCGCACGGCGCTCATGAGCGAGTGGAAGTCGGCGACACCCGACGCGTCGAAGGTGCATCAGCTCGTCGATACCCAGCTCGACGCCGTTCGCTCGTTCGCGCACGCGCTGACCGACAAAGCGCTCGAGCTGCACCAGCTGCTCACGCCCAAACAGCGTGACGTGCTGACCGAGAAGGCCGAGCGGTTCGAGAAGCGCGCGAAGCACTGACGCGGTATCAGTCGGCTCCCCGTGGAGCTGCCGCTCACCACCATCATCGCGCTCACCGCCGTCGCCTTTGCGGCGGGGTTGATCGACGCCATCGCGGGCGGTGGTGGGCTGCTGACCGTGCCAGCGCTCCTCACCGCTGGCCTGCCGCCGCACCTCGTCTTCGGCACCAACAAGGGCTCGGCGGTCTTCGGCTCGGGCGCCGCGTTCTGGCGCTTCCTGCGCGCGGGCCTCGTCGATCGGTCACGGGCGCGCTGGCTCTTCCCACTCGGGTTTCTTGGCTCCCTCGGCGGGGCGGCGCTGGTGCTGTTGATCGACCCGAAGGTGCTCAAGCCGCTGGTGCTCGTGCTCCTGGTGGGCGCGGGCATCGTGGTCGCGTTCGTCAGGCCGGGCGCGCAGCAGCAGCAGCAGCAGCCTCCAACTCGGGCCCTGCTCAAGGCCTCGCTCATCGCCCTTTGCATCGGCGCGTACGACGGCTTCTTCGGCCCCGGCACCGGCACGTTCCTGATCATCGCGTTCGTCACCGTGCTTCACCTCACGCTTCAGCAGGCGAGCGCGAACGCGAAGGTGGTGAACTTTGCGTCGAACCTCGCCGCGATGCTGCTCTTCGTCTTCAAGGGCCTCGTGGTGTGGAAGGTCTCGGTGCCGATGGCGG
Organism: Archangium sp.; assembly: GCA_016793585.1. Next base: position 2,245 of record JAEUJR010000411.1, on the reverse strand, counting down.
TCGGTCAGTTCCTCGGCGGCACGGTGGGCGCACAGCTCGCGGTGAAGGGCGGCGATCGGCTCGTGCGGCGTGTCGTGCTGGGGGTGGTGCTGGCGCTGGTCGGTCGGCTTGGCTACGACCTGCTCGCGTGAAGACCGTCACGATTACGTACTGCACGGCGTGAGGCTATGCCCCACGGGCTGCCCGGGCGGCGGCCGCGCTGAAGAACGAGCTCGAGGTCGAGGCGCAGCTCATCAAAGGCAGCGGAGGCATCTTCGAGGTCGCGGTGGACGGCCAGGTCGTCAGCAAGAAGGCGCTCCACGGCTTCCCCACCGAGCTCGAGATCGTCAACGCCGTCTCGAAAGCCATCGAGCAACCATGACAGGGCAGCGGCACGTGCTGCGCGGTCAGCGTCGAGACCGCCAGAGGTGAGCGAGATGCGCCAGTGTCATCGCGTTCGGCACCTCGAGCCGGCGCACCGGGCAACCCTGCTTGCAACCCTCGAGCAGCTTGGCGGGCACCTCGGGCTTCGGGACTGAACCCTGAAACGAAGAACGCCCTCCGCGGCAGGGCCGGGGAGGGCGTCAGTCGAACGAGCACTGCGGTCGATCAGCGCTCGCAGACGGCTTCGGGCGCCGTCTCGGGCTGCTGCGCGCGAGCGAGCATCTGATCACGCGCTTCGTCGTTGACCGGCACGAGCACCCAGTGGCCGTCGTCGGTGAGCGCGAGCGTGGTGTTGCGGCTCAGCTGCCCCGAGCGGAGCAGGCCCTCGAACTCACGCATCGCGATGGCGCGACGCTCGGGCGAGAGCTTCTGCATTTGCGGGTGCTGGTTGAGCGCGTACATCTGGTTGAGCTGCTCCTCCTCCTTGAAGGGGAAGTTGTCGCCGAGGATCACGACGAGCAGCGCTTGAATGGGGAAGGTGGCGACGTCGATCGCGAAGGTGATCGGCAGCAGGAAGACCCCGGTCGTCTTGCGCGCCTCGAAGCTGGGCCGCCGTACGGTGAGGCCGAGGAACGCGCGATCGACGGCACGCGAGAGCATGCAGCCAGTCGAGAAGACAGCGGTGGCGACGGCGAGAGCGATGACGCGCAGCAGACGGCGATTCAGCATGGGTTCTCCTCTTTTCGCGACGGAACAGGACGAATCCTGAGCGCGCCCGAGGGCGGGATCAAGAGAATCGCCGGAACGCTACGGTGCGCTACAGGCGTGTGGTGCCGAAGGCGGGTCAGGCCTGGGCCTGTGGCGTCTCGCCAGTCGTGGTCTTCTCGGGCTTTGCCTTGATGCCGTGACGGCTCGCAGCCGACTCCACGATGCGCCCGATGAGCTGCGTGTACGACATGCCGCGTTCTTCGGCGGCCATGGCGAGCTCGCTCTCTTTCTCGAGGTACGGGTTCGGGTTCACCTCGAGCACGTACGCCTCGCCCTTTTCCGAGATGCGGAAGTCGACGCGCGCGTAGTCACGAATCTTGAGCGCGCGGAACGCGAGCAGGGCGCTGCGCTCGATGCGGGCCTTCAGCTCGGGGCTGATGTCTTTGGCGATCTGGAGGAAGGGGCTGTCTTCGCTGAACGCGCCGAACTTCACCTCGCGATCGCTCACCTTCGGCTTGCCGGCTTCCCACTTGCCCCAGTCGAGCTCGACGATGGGCAGAATCTCGGGCTTCGTCGGCGTGCCGATGACGCCCACGTAGACCTCGCGCCCGTCGATGAACTCTTCGGCGAGCGACTCGTCGTTGAGCGTCTTGCGAATGTCGCGCACGCGCCGGGTCAGCTCGTCCCAGTCCTTCACGACCGAGTGGGTGCCGATGCCCAGCGACGCGTCGGAGCGCGCCGGCTTGACGATCAGCGGGAACGCCATGCGCCCGAACGCCTCGAAGGTGTCGCCATCGAAGGTGAGGAAGTTCGGCGTGGGCACCTCGTGGTACTCGAGCAGCTGCGTGGTGAGGATCTTGTCCTGCGCGAGCAGCAGCCCCGCGGTGCCCGAGCCGGTGAAACGAACGCGCGCCATCTCCATCAGCGCCGCGACGTTCACCTCCATGCGGTAGTCGTCAGCGAAGGTCTCGCAGACGTTGAAGACGAGGTCGGCCTTCGCCTCTTCGATCGCCTGCAGCACGGGGAAGACACGGTCGTGCACGGCGATGGTGACGGGCGTGTGACCCAGCGCGGAGAGGGCATCGCAGATGTGCGTGACGACCGGATCCATCGGGTCGGTGGCCGGCTGGTAGTGCAGCACGGCCACTTTCATCGGAGGGACATTGGCCATTCG
>JAEUJR010000961.1 GCA_016793585.1 Archangium sp. | reverse complement strand
CTGCCTCTTGCCGAACATCTCGAGCTGTCAGCCCGGCACGCGGTGCCTCAGCGGGGTCTGTCAGGGCCGCTGCGATCCAGGAAACCTCAGCTCGTGTCCTCCGGGCCACCTGTGTCAGCCACTGGGCGCCGAGTTCTACTGCGCGGTCGACACCAGCGGTCAGGGTGGTGGCGGCGCTGGCGGAGGCGGCGGCACCACCAACGGCGGCGGGCGGCCGGGAACTGGTGGCGGCGCGGTCACCGGCGGTGGCTCGGCGGGCGGCACGGTCATGGTGAACAACATGGGCTGCACCTGTCAGGGCGTCGACGCAGGCGTTTCGCTCCTGGCCCTCCTTGGCCTGGCGCTGCTTCGTCGGCGGCCGTGAGGCGGTTCGTGATCGTGCTGGCGCTGCTGTCGACGCCGGCGCGAGCAGACGACTGGTGGGGCCCCGACAAGGCGCTCCACCTCGGCGTGAGCGTCGGGCTCGGCGCCGCCGCCTATTCCATCGGAGCCCTCTCGAGTGAGCAGCAGCTCGACCGGCTGGCAGCAGGGGTGCTGGGAGCGCTCACCGCAGGCGTGCTCAAGGAGGTGGCCGATGGCCTGGGCCTCGGGCAACCCTCGCTGAAGGATCTCACGTGGGATCTGATCGGCTCGACGGCAGGCGCGCTCGCCGCCTGGGTGATCGACCGCTTTCTCGTCACACCACTCCTCGAGGCGTTCGCACCGCGCTTCGCCGGGTGAGCCAGCGTGACCCACAGTCATCGATGGCGTCACGGCTTGTCGAGATCGCCTGGGCCCGGTGCGTGATGGAGTTCAGGCATGAGCGCTCAGCTCCGCTTCTTCGCACCACCCATCTTCTTCCTCGCAGGTGCGCTCGTGGCGGCGGCACGCTTCGAGCTCGGCCGACTCCCGACGCACCTCCTCAGTCTCGGCGCGGCGTTCGTCGGGGCGGTGTGGATGAGCGAGCTGACCCGCCTCGAGGCGAACAGCGGCTTCGTCGGTGAAGGCGCCTTCGTCACCGGAGCGACGTTGGCGCTGGTGGCCATGTGGTGGGCAGCCGGAGCGATCGTCAGCTCGTTCCTCTTCGCCGTCTGCGGCCAGGAGGCTCGCCACGTCATCTGGATTCAGGTCGTCGCCTGGCCAAGCCCGGTGCTCACCTCGTGGATGATCGACTGGTGGCTCAGCGCGCGTTGATCAGAGCGGGTCTTCTTCGGCGGGCTTCGCGGTCGCTGGAGCCGACTCGGGCGTCGCAGGCGCCGTGTCCTGCGGGGCGGTGCGGGTGGCGGGCGAGAGGTCGAGCGCGATCTGATGGGCGATCGCCTGCAGCATCGACTTGACGCGGGTGGCGAACAGCGTGGGCGACTTCGCGACCTCGAACGGGTCGAGGTGCTCGAGGCCCGCGTTCAGCTCGTCGCTGAAGAACGCTCGCCGGTACAGCGTGCCGCCCTTCACTTTGTAGAGCTGGGCGTAGCCGTACAAATAGATGCCGGCCTTCCCGCCCTTGCTGCGCATGCCGTAGTCCTCGATCACGATCTCGAGGATCGAGTCGACCCCGAGCGGCTCGAGGCGCGTCACGTCGGGGGCATTGGCGGGCACCTCGTCGACGAGGAACGACTCGAGCACGGTGGCCACCTGCGCGGGGGGCAACATGCGTGTCCACGGGCGCGTTCTCGGCAGCTCAGACACGACCTGTGCGCGCAGCGAGTCGGCGACCTGGTAGCGGTTGATCGACCGCTCTTTGTCAGTGCCCTTCTCGAGCTTCAGCGTCAGCCGGCGATCGGCCTCGCGCGCGTCGAGCGTCTTGAGCCGTTTGGAATAGCTGGCCGCGTCATCACGAAAGACGACCGACTTCGGCCCTGCGCCCTCTTCGATGCGCGCGATGAAGGCGGGCCGCTCCAGCGAGTCGAGGGCGGCGGCCGACACCGGCGTGTGCGCACAGCCTACGGCGACCAGTCCCAGAACCCCGAGCGTGCAGCGCATGACGTGAGGGTCTACCGCGAACCTGCTGGACCGGCGAGTCCGTTTCCGCTAACTCCGCGCAGCCTTTCAACCTTTCACGACTGAACGAGGGGACTTCTCATGTTGAGCCGGCTGTCGAAGGCAACGGTGCTGGTGAGCGCGCTGACGCTCCTGGCCTGCCCCGAGAAGAAGACCGAACCACCCAAGCCCCCGCCTGAGCCGCCGAAGGTGGTGGCTCCTGCGGTTCCTCCTGCCACGCCGAAGCCGCCTGCGGAGCGCGCCGAGAAGGAGTGCGCGGCCCCGATCGACCCCGGCCCCACGGCTGACGTGAAGATCGGCGAGCGCGCCGCGAAGCTGTCTGGCGCCAAGCTGACGTTCACCGACAAAGACGCCGACGGCGAGCTCGTCATCGGGCTCCTCGGCCCCGTGAACGAAGATTCGGGCGAGAACATTCTCGCGCTCAAGCGCTACGTGAAGTTCTTCCAGGACGAGAAGGTCGACGCCGTCGTCGTCACCGGCGACATCGGCGACATCGCGGCCGGCATCACGCGCGTGCTGAAAGAGGTCTCGGCGGCGAAGGTTCCCGTGCTCGCGTTCTCGGGCAACCAGGAGTGCCGCGCGGAGTTCACCGACGGCGTGACGGCGGCCCAGAAGGAAGCCTCCAACATCGTCAACATGAACGCCGTTCGTGTCGTCGAGTTCCCCGAGTTCGCGCTCGTCTCGCTGCCCGGCTACCACGACGCGAACTACATCAAGTGCAGCACGGGCTGCCGGTACTTCCAGTCGACGATCGACGAGGTCGTTCGTGAAGCGAAGGACCTCAAGGTTCCCGTCGCGCTCGTCTCGCACGGCCCGCCGCACGGCAGCGGCAACCAGGCGCTCGACTTCGCGGGCGCGGCCGGCAACGTCGGTGACGAGGCCATCGCCAAGGCCATCGCCGAGGCGAAGATCAACTTCGCCTTCGCCTCGAACATCAAGGAGGCCGGCGGTCGCGCGACGTCTGATGCGGCCGGCACCAACCTGGTCAAGGAGGGCACGCCGTCGAAGTCGCTCTTCGTGAACCCGGGCCCCGCCGACACGTTCGGCTGGGAGATGAACGACGGCACCAAGAGCGTCGGCATGGCGGCCGTGGTGAAGGTGAAGGGCGCCGAGGCGCAGTGGAAGGCCTTCCGCATGAAGCCGCTCACCGCCGCCGAGAAGGCCGAAGCGAAGAAGCTCGCGCCCCCTGCGCGCGCGCCGACCGAGAACAAAGAAGGCACGAAGTAACCGCCGCCTCGGTGGTGAGAAGACGCCGGCGCTCCCTCGTGGATCGCCGGCGTTTTTCGTTGGGGCGGGTCGGTTTCACCCGCACTTGATTCTTCGCATGGGGCCACCGGCGAGATGTTGCCGGCCTCGTTCGCGCTGGTACCCTGCCTTGCGGTGACTGCGCGTACGCCCAATCGTCTTCGTCGTCGGCTCGGAGAGCTGCTCATCGAAGCAGGCGTGCTCGACGAGTCGCGGTTGAAGGCGGCGCTCGCGGAGCAGCGCAAGTGGGGCGGCCGGCTGGGGCGCACCGTCGTCGAGATGGGCTTCGTCGACGAGTCGGCGATGTGCCGGGTGCTGGCGCAGCAGCTGCGGCTGGCCACCATCGCGCTCGACACCGACCCCCTGCCCGACCGCATCACCGAGCACCTTCGCCTCGACCTCGCCGAGCGCTACGGCGTCTTCCCCGTCGGGTACGACCCGCAGGCGCGCACGCTGTCGATCGCCACGTCAGACCCCACCAACGTCGAGGCGCTGCAGGAGATCGAGTTCGCGACGAGCTTGAAGATCACGCCCGTCGTCGCGACGGCGTCGTCGATCGATCGCGCGGTGCGGCGCTACTACTTCGGAGAGAGCGTCTCGTCGACGAAGGCTGCGACGCCCGGCGAGCTGGGCATGACCGAGACGGCCTTCGAGCTCGATCAGCTGATGTCGGCGCCGGCCGCCTCCCCCCGACCGCCCGCACCCCGTCCACCGCAGCAGGCAGCGCCGCCCCCGCCGGCCGACGCGCGCCCTGAGGTCGATGCGCTGCGGAAGGAGATCGCGATTCTGCGCGAGCAGGTCGACGGCCTGGAGGGGATCGTCAGCAGCCAGGTGCGCGCCATGCGCAGCCTGCTCGAGATTCTCATCGAGTCTGGGCTCATCACCCGCGACGAGTACCTCGAGCGCATTCACCGGCACGAGTAGCCGGCTCGGCTCACACCATCGAGGCAGTGGCGTCGGGGCGAACCTGAAGCGCAGCGTTCTGCTTGCGACGCTCGTCGGTCAGCTCGGCCACCTGCTCGAGGATCTGCGGGTGGCTCATGATGAGCTGGTCGAAGTCTTCTCTCGGCAGGCGCAGGAACGACGTACGGCGCGTCGTCTTCACGGTCGCGCTGGTGGGCGAGCGCGTGAGCAGCGACATCTCTCCGAACACCTGCCCTTCCTTCAGCGTCGCCACCTGCCGGCCTCCCACCGCGACCGAGACCTCTCCGGTGAGCACCACGTAGAGCCCGTCAGACGGCTGGCCTTCGCGAATCAGCACTTCGCCCGGCACGGCGTCGCGCGCACGGAAGCGTTGCACGAGGTCACGCCGTTCAGACTTGGTGAACGGCTTGAAGAGCGCCGCGCTGTTCATCAAGTTCGCGAGCAGACGCTGTCGGCAGAACTTCTTGAGGGCCGTCGCAACCGTCGGGTACTGCGTCGAGAGATCGGTGAGCACGATCGCCGGAATCTCGAGCAGCTGCGTGTCTTCGGAGGCGGCCTCGACGCTGGCGCTGCGTGGCGCGTCTGACAGCAGCGCCATCTCGCCGAAGAAGGCGCCTTCGTCGAGGGTGGCCAGCTCGCGGGTCGCGTCTCCGTCGGTTCGCAGCACCCGCACCTTGCCGGCGCAGATGACGAAGAAGCTCGTCCCCTGACTGCCCTGCTCGATGATGCGATCGCCTGGTTCGGCACGCCTGAGCGGACAACGCTCGAACAGCGCGATGAAGGCGTCTTCGGGAAGATCGGAGAACAGCGGGATCTTCGGCAGCGAGCCGGGATCGGGCTTGAGATCGTCCGGAGCCTCCATGACCTCTTCGACGTTGATCTGAACGGAGGGCGAGCTGCGAGGCACGTCGGCACCGATGGCCGCGGCGGCCTCGACTGCCTGGAGCAACGAGTCGCCCTCGAGCTCGAGCTCGGTGAAGCTGGCGACGGTGGGCGCTTGACGAGCCGGCGCTGGAGTCGCGGCTGCAGGCGGCGCGGCGGCAGGCTTCGGAGTCGCGGCTTTCGGAGCATCGACGTCGAACTGGGCAAAGACCTCGAGGCTGCGCTCGAGCTCGGTCTGCGCAGACGTTGGCTCGGCAACGGGCGTCGAAGGGGTAGCGCTCGCGGTCGGCGGCGGCGGAGCGGCGGCCACGGGAGCCTGGAACGCGGGCGGCAACCAGATTCGCGCGCCGCTCGGCGAGCTCTGCGGAGTCGGGGGCGAGGCAGCCGGCGCGTCGGGGCGTCGCAGCTTGAGGCCGGGTGGCGCTTCGGACTTCGACGCGCTGCTCGTGAACGGCGCGGGCTCACGCTTCTTCGTGAGCACCACCACGTCGTCTTCCGGGAGAGGATCGAGGGCGGCCGACGGCGGTGGCGCCACGACAGCGGACGGTGGCGCGACGACAGCGGGCGGTGGTGCCACGACAGCGGGCGGTGGTGCCACGACAGCGGGGGGCGGCGCGGGCGCTTCTTCGACAACCTGTTCCAGCTCGACGATTGGCTCTGGTGCAGGCGGAGGTGGAGGTTGCTGCACCTGCTCGAGTTCGACCGCCTCCAGCGGCTCCGAGGGCGACTCGACATCGAGTTCGTAGCTGGGTGGCGCCGCCGGCACGTCGAGTTCGTACGAGGGCGGCGGCGGAGGTGGATCGAGTCCAAGCTCCAGCTCTGCGGGCAGCTCGCCCGGCTTCGGCAGGCTCGCGGCTGGAGGCGGGTCGAGCTCGGTGCCGACGATCGGAACCTCGATCTCGCCAGAGACGGGCTGAGCGCCGAGCTCGATCTCGATTCCGTCACTCGCGTTCAGCGCTGCAGGCGGCGGCTTCGGCTGATCGGCAGCCTCGACCTCGATGGGCACCTCGATCGCGTCGGCGCGCGACGTGGGCGACTGCGGCGGCGGCGCAGCGGGAGCGGCTGGCGTGTCTTCCTCGACGGTGATCTCGATCGCGTCGGCGCGATTCGTCGGTGAGGGCTCGGTGGGCTTCGCGACGGGGTCAGCCTTCGCGCCAATGGTGCGAGCGGTCGCGGGCCGGGTGGCTCCGCTCTTGCGCGCATACAGATCAGCCAGCATCTGCGAGATGCCCTTGTGGCCCGGGTCGAGCTCGAGCACCAGCTTCGACGCGGCGATGGCGCGCGGCAGAAAACCATCTTTCGCGAAGCCCTCGGCTGCGGCCTGGTACGCGATGATCGCCTTGTCCTTCTTTCCGCACTTCGACCAGGCGTCGCCCATGCGCAGGCGCGCCTGCAGGTCCTTCGGGTCGGCCTTGCAGTAGGCCTCGTAGGTCTCGGCCGACTTGGCGAACTTGCCCTTCGAGAAGAGCTCGGTGGCTTTGTCCT
>JAEUJR010000960.1 GCA_016793585.1 Archangium sp. | reverse complement strand
GTGTCGTTCGTGTCCTGCGGCTTCTCGCTGCCGTAGCCCACCGCCTCGAGCCGCGACGCCTCGACGCCCCGCTGCACGAGCGCGGCCTTCACGGCATCGGCGCGCGCCTGCGAGAGCTTCACGTTCACCTCAGCCTTGCCGGCGCTGTCGGTGTGGCCCTCGACGCGGAGCTTCTTGAGCTCGCCGTGCGCGACGAGCACCGCGCCCAGGTTGTCGAGCAGCGCGTTGGAGCGCTTCTGAATCGTCGCCTTCCCGTTGTCGAAGAAGACCTTGTCCTTGATGAGCAGGCGCTCGGGGGTGATGACGACGAGCTGCTTCTTCTCGACGGGGCAGCCCTGGTTGAGCCGCGTGCCAGAGTCCTTCGGGCAGTTGTCTTCGCGGTCGACGACGCCGTCGCCGTCGCTGTCTGGCCACGGGCAGCCACCGTTCTCGGTCGCGCCGGTGACGGTGGGGCAGCGGTCGAGCCGGTCGACGAGGCCATCGACGTCTGCGTCGACGTCGGGGCAGCCCTCGTTCTCGACGATGCCGAGCTGCGTGGGGCACCTGTCTTTGCGGTCGATGAGGCCGTCGGCGTCGGCGTCGAGATCGGGGCAGCCTTCGTTCTCGGCCGGCCCACGCTCGTTCATGCAGCGGTCCTTCGCGTCGGGCACCTGGTCGGCGTCGTTGTCGAGGTCGGGTTTGCCGTCGTCGTCCTGGAAGCCGTCACGGTCTTCGGCTTCGAGTGGCGCCTCGTCGCGCGAGTTGGGCACGCGGTCGGCGTCGCGGTCGAGGTCGGGGCACTCGGCGAGCTCGTACGGCAGGCCCTCGATGCAGGCTGGGCGCGTGGGCTTCGCGTTCGAGAAGGCCGCGCCGAGGTACGCGCGGGCCTGGGGCGTCGTCGGCTCACCCCACAGGCCCGGGCCAGCGGCGGCGAAGAGCTCGACGTCGCCCACGAGCCAGCGAACGCCGATGAGCGCCTCGACGCCGATGCGGTTGCCGGTGAGCGGCGTGAAGACGCGCAGCGAGCCTTCTCCGCGCGGCCCGTCGAGCGAGACCGACGTCATCATCGCCGAGAGCGAGACCTGCGAGCCGTTGGTGTCGAGCGCGTTGCCCGTCAGCGCCGAGTAGTCGACGGTGGGCCGCAGCACGCCCGCGAGCTCGACGCCGAACTGCAGCTCACGAAACACGTGGCCCGCGGTGATGCGCGGCGCGAACTCGATTCCACCATTGCCGAGCGACGCGCCCGTGCCGACGGGAATGCCCACGCCGAGGCCCGCCGAGAGGAGCAGCGGCTTCGTCGCGTCAGTCCAGATGGGGATGCGAACGTTCAGCCAGGGGTTGCTCAAGCCCGCCTGGGCGACCGGCAGCTCGGGGGCGCCCCGCTGGTACATCGTCGCGGGAATGACGGCCGACACCTCGAGCCAGTCGAAGAGGCCGAGCGCGCCGAACACCTGCAGGCCGAAGCGGTCGGACACGAGCGTGCGGTTGTTCGTCGAGCGCATCGGCGCGTAGCCGAACGTGAGCGAGGCGCCGCCGCGAAACTGGCCGCCCTTGAGCGTCTGGCCGTTGCCGACCCACAACGAGCCGCGGCCGCCGGGCTCGAGCCACACCTGCTCGAGGTCTGAGGCGGGCACCTGCGCGAACACCGAGGTGCTGATCAGCGCGAGGACCACGGGCAACCGGCTCATGCGGGCAGCAAAAGCACAACCAGTCACCGCACTCCAGCATCGAGCACCAGCCGTTGCCGCGGCGCGCGCTCGCGTCATCACCCTTCCCCGGCTGACGGTTGTGCTACCTCGCCTGCATGCTCCGTTGGTCGCTCGCGCTCGTTCTCTTCGCCTCGTGTTCGAAGCCCGCCGGCACGCCGGTCGACTTTCGCCGCGCCACGCCGCAGGGCACCACCCAGGGCCCGGCCGCGGCCACGTTCGCGGGCGACACCATCACCGTCGCCGAGCTGAACCAGCGCTTCGCCGAGATGAACCC
>JAEUJR010000925.1 GCA_016793585.1 Archangium sp. | reverse complement strand
CTCGTCGGAGAGCGTGAGGGGCTGATCGGAGGGGTCGCGGCCGCGCTGCTCGTCGTGGTGGTGTCGACGCTGCACGGCCGGGTGCCGCTGCCCGCCCAGGCGCCAGTGTCGTTCGTCGTGCTCCTGGTTCGGGCCATCGCGCTCGTGGTCGGCCTGTCGCTCTTCACCGGCGCGAGCGAACGCCTGCGGCTGCTCGCCTTCGAAGAGTCGGAGCGCGCCCAGAAAGCCCGCTCTCTCTTCCTCGCCAACATCAGCCACGAGCTGCGCACGCCGATGAATGGAGTGCTTGGCCTGACCGATCTGCTGCTCGCCGAATCGCCACGCGCCGATCAGCGCGAACACCTCGAGCTCATCGCCCGCAGCGGCCAGTCGTTGCTCACCGTCATCAGCGACGTGTTGAGCCTCACCAGCCTCGAGAGCGGCGCGGTGAAGCTGACTCCCGCCTCGAGCGTGCCCGGAGAGATCGTGCACGACGTCGTCGCGTTGCTGCAGCCGATGGCCACGAAGAAGGGGCTGAGGCTCGAGACCGAGGGAGCGCTGTCGAAGCCGGTGATGCTCGACGCCACGCGGCTGCGGCAGATCTTGAGCAACCTCATCGGCAACGCGATCAAGTTCACCGACGAGGGCTCGGTGGTGGTTCGGCTCACGTCGACGCCGGGAGCGATCACCATCATCGTCGACGACACCGGCTCCGGCATTCCGCTCGAGGGTCGAGCAGGGCTCTTCAAGCCGTTTCATCAGGCCGACCCGTCGAGCACACGCCGGCACGGAGGCACCGGCCTGGGGCTGGCGATCTCGAGAGAGCTCGCGCGCGCGATGGGCGGAGAGCTGACCTACGCGCCGCGGACGCCGGGCGGAAGCGCCTTCACCCTCGTGCTCCCGGCGTGAAGGCGCTCAGGCCTTCGCGGCCACGCCCGGCACGGGGAAGTTGGACTTCAAGAACCAGTCCCACGTGCGGTCCGACATCATCTTGCGCTGGGTGAGCAGCAGCTTCGCCGAGCCCGAGACCGTGTACCGCGCGCGTGGTGACTTCGAGACGATCGCCTTCTCGATCACCTCGGCTACGTCCTCCGGCACGCCGGCCAGCTTCGCGAGCGGGCCCTTCTCGTATGACTCCTTCGTCGCCTTCGCGACCGCGTCGTGGAACACGCCGTACACCTCGGCGCTCTCGGCGCCGTCCATCGCGCCCACCGCCGCCTCGCTGAAGCCGCTCTTGATGAGGCCGGGCTCGACCAGCACCACCTTGATGCCGAAGCCCTGCACCTCGAAGCGCAAGGCGTCGCTGATGGCTTCGACCGCGTGTTTCGTCGCGTGGTAGTAGCCGCCGCCCGGGAACGTCAGCTTGCCGCCCATCGAGCTCATGTTGATGACCCGCCCCCAGCCCTGACGGCGCATGCCCGGCAGCACCAGCTGCGTCAGCCGCACCAGCCCGAACACGTTCGTCTCGAACTGCGCGCGCACCTTCGCGAGCGGCACCGTCTCGATCGCGCCCGACTGGCTGTAGCCCGCGTTGTTCACCAGCACGCCGATCGCTCCGTACTTCGCCTCGATCGTGCGCACCGCCGCCACCATCGACGCCTCGTCGTTCACGTCGAGCGCCAGTACGTCGCAGCCCGCCGCCTTCAGCTCGCCGAGGTCTTTCACCTTGCGCGCCGTCGCCACCACCTGATGCCCGCGCGAGGCGAGGTACCTGGCCGTTGCCTGCCCGATGCCCGACGAACACCCGGTGATCAACACGACCTTCGAGACCTTCGTGATCGACTCTGACATGACCCGCTCCCGTGGTTGGACGATTTGGATGAAGTGAACGTTTTTCGTGCAAACCGTTCAGGGTGCGGGTGAGATGCGAGAATGCGAAGGAGGTTTCGGTGAACGACGACGTTTCTCGAAAAGACCGTGTTCATCAGGGGTTGCTCGACGCGGGGCTGACGTTGTTCCTCCGCTACGGGTTGCGGAAGACGTCGATGGAGGCCGTGGCCCAGGAGGCCCAGGTCTCGAAAGCGA
>JAEUJR010000919.1 GCA_016793585.1 Archangium sp. | reverse complement strand
AGCAGCGGCGCGAACTTGTCGACGAAGTAGAACGCGAAGCAGAGCACGAGCCCGAAGATGAACCCGACGATCTGGTTCTTCGAGAGCGCGCTGCCCCACAGGCCCAGGCCGATGAACGCCGAGGCGAGCAGCAGCAGCCCGAAGTAGCCCGCGAACACCGGGCCCCAATCGAATGACGGCCCAGGCCCCGTGAGCGCCGAGACCGTGAACGCGTACGGCAACGTGCAGGCGAGCGCGACGCTGACCATGCCGAGCGAGGCGAGGAACTTGCCGAGGGTGATCTGCCAATCGTCCATCGGGAAGGTGAGGAGCAGCTCGAGGGTGCCGCTCTTCCGCTCCTCGGCGACGGCGCGCATGGTGATGGCCGGCACGAGCACGACGAAGAGCACCGGAGCGACGCCGAAGAACTGCCGCAGCGACGCCTGGCCCGCGAGGAACAGGGTGCTGAAGTACAGCCAGCCCGACAGCAGCAAAAAGCCGCCGAGCACGATGTACGCGATGGGCGAGATGAAGAAGCTCTTGAACTCCCGCCGTGCGACTGCGAGCGCGCCGTTCATGCGGCCCTCCGGGTATCGGTGAGCTTGCGGAACGTGTCTTCGAGGCTGACCTGCGTGCGGCGCAGCTCGAGCAGCACGAGGTCGTGTTTCACCACCGTCTCGAACAGCACGCGGCGCACGTCATCGGCGCCGTGCCGCAGTTCGAAGCCGAGCGTGTTGGGTCCATCGCCTTCGACGGTTTCGACGCCCGAGACGCCAGCCATCGCCGCGAACGCGTTTCGAATCGCCGTCGCGTCGAGCGCCTGGCCGTGACGGTGACCGACCACCACGTGCACCTTCGCTCCGCCTTCGGTCGAGGCCGCGGTGAGCCGCTCAGGCGTGTCGTCGGCGACGAGCCGCCCCTCGTTGATGATGAGCACGCGCGAACACGTGGTCTGCACCTCGGAGAGGATGTGCGTGGAGAGGATGACCGTCTTCTCCTTGCCGAGCTCTTTGATCAGGTTGCGAATCTCGACGATCTGGTTCGGGTCGAGGCCGGCGGTGGGCTCGTCGAGGATGAGCAGGTCAGGCTCGTGCAGAATCGCCGCGGCGAGGCCGACGCGCTGACGGTAGCCACGCGAGAGCTGGTTGATGTCTTTCGAGATGACGCCGGTGAGGCCGCAGCGCTCGACCGCGTTCTTGATGCGCTGGGCTCGCAGGTCCTTCGGCACGTCGCGCACGTCGGCGACGAAGCGCAGGTAATCGACCACCATCATCTCGTCGTAGAGCGGGTTGCTCTCGGGCAGATAGCCGATGAGCTTTCGCGCTCCGACGGGGTCGGCGACCACGTCGATGTCACCCACGAACGCTTTGCCGCCGGTCGGGTTCAACGACCCCGCCAGAATGCGCATCGTGGTGGACTTGCCAGCACCGTTCGGGCCCAGAAAACCGACGACCTGACCGCGGGGCACTTCGAACGACAGCCCCTTCACGGCCTGCGTGGGCCCATAGTGCTTGGTGAGTCCTTCGATTCGAATCATCGATGAAGGCATGCGAGCACCTCGAAAAAGTCGGCGGCTTCACTAAGTCGCCTATCGGACCTGTCAAGGCCGGCAGGGCCTGAAAACTTTGCAGAGTCGCTGACGCGCGAGGGTACCGTGCCGGCCGATGCTCAAAGTGATTCCGCTCGGAGGCCTCGGGGAAGTCGGCCTCAACACGATGGTGTTGGAGCACGGGCGCGAACGCGTGCTCGTCGACTGCGGCATCTTGTTTCCGCGGGCTGATCAGCTCGGCGTCGATATCGTGGTGCCCGACTTCAGAATGCTCCACGAAGACCCGGAGTCGCTGAAGGCGGTGGTGCTCACGCACGCGCATGAGGATCACCTCGGCGCGCTGCCGTGGCTCATTCGCGAATACCCGGTACCGATCTACGGCACGCCGTTCACCCTCGCGCTCGCGAGACATCGGCTCGAAGAAGCGGGGCTGAAAGGTGACCTGCGCTCCATCGGCCCGGGGAGCGCGTTCGACATCGGCGAGCACTTCGTCATCGAGCCGGTGAACGTGACGCACTCGGTGCCCGACGCGGTGGGGCTGGTGGTGACGACGCCGTCGGGAACCATCGTGCACTCGGGCGACTTCAAGCTCGACCAGTCACCGATTGATGGCCGGCTGACGGACCTCGGGCGGCTGGGTGAGCTGGCGGAGCGCGGGATCGATCTCCTGCTCTCGGACTCGACGAACTCGGAGGTCGAGGGGTGGACGCCGAGCGAGACGCTGGTGAAGGAGACGTTCGAGCGGCTGTTCACCAACGCTCCGAATCGCATCGTGGTGGCGCAGTTCGGGTCGCAGCTGCATCGTGTACAGCATTTGCTGTGGCTGGCGCAGAAGCTCGGGCGGCGGGTGGCGTTGTCGGGCCGGAGCCTGCAGCGCAACGTCGAGCTCGCGCGGGGTATCGGGAAGCTGCAGGTACCTGATGGACTGCTGACGAGCCT
>JAEUJR010000915.1 GCA_016793585.1 Archangium sp. | reverse complement strand
TCGCTGAACCTCCGCAAGAACGTTCCTGACTTCCGCACCGGTGACACCGTGCGCGTGAACTGGAAGGTGAAGGAAGGCGAGAAGGAGCGCGTGCAGGCGTTCGAAGGCGTCGTGATTCGCAAGACCAAGGGCTCGGTCGACGCGACGTTCACCGTGCGCAAGATGTCGTTCGGCGTGGGCGTCGAGCGCATCTTCCCGCTGCACTCGCCCCGCTACGAGACGATCGACGTGCTCACCAAGGGCAGCGTTCGTCGCAACCGCCTCTTCTACCTCCGCTCGCTGCGCGGCAAGGCTGCCCGTCTCGACGTGCAGGAAGAGAACGACGCTCCCGCCGCCAAGGCGTAACATCGAACTCTCGCGAGGGAGTCGATGCTCATTCTGGAGCTGGCGGTGCAGGGCGTGCGCGGGTTCAGCCCGTCGGCGCGCGTGGCCTTCAAGGCCGGCTACACCGTTCTCAAGAGTCCAACCGAGATTCCTGCGCCGCTCGCCGGCCTGACCCTCGCGCTCGTCTTTCCAGATGGGCGTGGTGGTGATGGTGCGTTCCTGGCGCCGGGCGCGAAGCAGGGGCGCTCCGGGTTGTCGGTGCAGTCGGGCGACCAGAACGTGTGGCGGTTGGTGCGTGATCTCGGCGGGCAGGGCACGCTCCACCGGCTCAACCGGCAGACGAACCAGTTCGAGGTGCTGACGCAAGACGCGGCTGAGATGGGCCAGGCGCTGCGCTCAGCTGGTTTTCCAGCGCGGCCCACGTTCGAGCAGCTCTTCACGCTCACGGTGGGGCAGCTGCCCTCGAGGCGCCCCAAGTCGAGCGCGAAGCAACAGCCACAGGCGGCGAAGGGGCAGCCGCCGAAGAGTTCGCCCAGTCAGGCGCGCGTTCAGTCGGCGTTCGATCAGTACGCCAACGAGCTCGGCGCGACCGAGACGGGGCCTTCGGTCGAGAAGCTGTCAGCGCTCGAGAAGGAGCTGGCGACCGCGAAGCACGTCTCGGAAGTTCAGTTCCGCATGGATGGCGTTCAGGCCGACGTGTTCAAGGCCGAGCAACGCCTGCACGCCTACGAGGAGCTGAAGGGCAAGCTCGAGGCGGCCCGCGCCGAGCTGTTCAAGGCGCCGACGCCACAATCGCTGGGCCTGCCTGACGACATCGTCGAGCGTGTGCGCCGATCGGGTGACGAGAAGAAACGTCGCGACGAGGCCTTCGCGAAGCTCGATCGGGAGCGACAAGACGCCGGCATCTCGGACGAGCCGCCCAGGATCGCTCCTCTGTGGAAAGACCTGCGCTTCATCGCGGCCATCGTGCTGGGCCTGCTCTTCCTGGTGTCGGGCGGGTTGCTCGACGGCATGGGCCGGTTCCTCGCGTTGCTGGCGATTCCGGCGTTCACGTTCGGTGGGTTGCTCGCGCTGCGCTTCATCGAAGAGCTGCAGCACGCGAGCCGTGAAGTCGCCAAGCGTGAGGTCTTCGAAGTGCGGCGGAAGAAGATCGAAGACGAGTTCGGGCTGGCCGCGAGCATCGTGCAGACGGCGCTCGACAAGGTCGAGGCGAACCTGCCCGACGAGTTCTTCACGATCATGGCGAAGCGCGCCGAGCTGCAGCCGGCCGTCGCCGAGCTTGAGCTCGAGTTCGCCGACTTCGAGTCAGACCCCGAGACGCAGGGGCTGGCCGAGAAGGTGGCGGCGCTGAAGGCCGAGCACGAGTCGCTCAACCAGCAGCTGTTGGGCATGAGTGGTGGCTACGCGCGCGAGGTGCGTGAGATCGAGCGGGAGATCTCGCGCATGAAGGAAGCGCTGGCCGGCAAGAACCCCACGTCGGGTGAGGAGTTCTCGGCCGTCTCGACCGGCCCTGCCGAGACCTTCGACGACCCGTGCCCCGCGCCGATGCTTCTGGCGTGTGAGATCTTCAGCTCCGATCTGCCGACGTTGTGGGGCGTGGTTCGTGATCGCTGCGTGCAGTACCTGACGGCGCTCTCGGACAAGCGGTACCACGGCGTCGATCTCGACGTGGACGGTCGGGCGACGGTGCATGCACCTGGTCGATCGATCGCGGCGGGGGAGCTGCCGGCGAAGGATCTCGATCTGCTGTACCTCGCCCTGCGCCTCACCCTGGCCGAGAAGGCCGGAGCCCAGACGAAGCTGCCGCTGCTGATCGAAGACGCGTTCGGTGGCGTGATCGACGTGAACAAGCAGGGGCTGTTCGCGCGCATGCTCAAGCACATCGGCACGCTGACGCAGGTGCTGCACGTGATCGGCGCCAGCCAGCAGCCTCCGCCGGCCGACACCGTGCTCGCCGTCTGAAGCCTTCAGCGGCCGGTCAACAGCCGGTAGCGCTGCAGCGCCTCGACCTCGTCGACCTCGTGCGTGAAGCCCGTCGCCTTCTTGAACGCGCGGCCGTCGACCACGATCGGGTACTTGATGTGCTCGAGCGCACCGGGCGGAAGGTTCGGAAAGCCCGCACGACCGAGGAGCGCACGAAGGAGCGGCTCCGGCACCGGCACCACGGTTCGTCCCGTCTGCTCGGCGATCATTCGCAGCGGCACCGGGTTCGGCCCTGACACGTTGTAGATGCCCTTCACCCGCTGCTCGGCTGCCAGGGTGATCGCCCGCGCCGCGTCGGACTCGAAGATGAACTGGAACAGCGGGTCGTAGCCGAGCACCAACGGCACCCGTTTGCCGCGAAGGAACGACGCCAGCGTGCCCTGCTGCGAGGGCCCCAGCGTGTAGACGAGGCGCAGAATCGAGGTGCACAGCTTCGGCTCGCGCCACAACGCGTTCGCGGCGAAGAGATCGGCGGCGACGAGATCGGCCAGCTCGGGGAAGCTGCCGATGCCGTGCGGTGGCTCATCTTCCGTGTGGTACAGCGGAGAGTCGGCGCTCGCCCCGTAGTACGTGTGCCGGCCCACGAAGACGACGTGCTTCACGCCGTGCGCGACGCTGTGTTCGAACAGCGCGCGCGTTCCACCGACGTTGATGCGGGCGCGCTCGTCACCACCCGCCGTCAGCGCGTTCACCGTCGCCATGTGAATCACGCACTCGGGCTTCTTCGTGCGGAACACGTCCTCCGCCGCGCGTTTGCGCAGGTCGGTCTCGAACACCTGAATGCCCTCGGGAGCGTCTCTCCACGGGCGGCGATCGAGCCCCATCACCTCGTGGCCGCGGCTCTTGAGCAGCATCGCCACCTGACGGGCCAGCGCGCCTGAGATGCCGGCGATCAAGATCTTCATCGCGCACCTCCGCCCTTGAGGCGTGAGCGTCTGTTGGTCCTCGCGGCGTCGATGAGCTCGGCGATGCGCGTCTTCACCTGCTCGACGTAGCCCTTGATCACCACGTCGTCTTCGTCACCCGAGCCCTCGAACACCATGGGCGCGCCGTAGTGCACCTCGCACGGCACGGGCAGCGGCAGGGCGACGCCGTACGGCGTCACGGGCACGTAGGGCACGCCCATCAACTTGCCCAGGGCGTAGCTGTTCATGACCGTCGGCACCGCATCACCGCCACCCACGAAACCCAGCGGAACGATCGGCGTCTTCGTCTTGAGCGCGAGGCGCACGAAGCCGGTGCCGAAGTCGACCAGCGAATAGCGCTCCTTGTAGAGCTTCGCGGTGCCCTTCGCGCCCTCGGGGAAGACCATGAGCAGGCGATCGTCGAGCAGCAGGCGCTCGGCGTGTTCAGGCAAACCGGTGAACTGGCCGGTACGGCTCGACCAGAGGCTGCCGATGGGCAGCTGGTTGATGAACTTCTCGGCCATGCCCTGCGCCAGGCGGGGCGGCTCCATCTCGAGCATCATCGAGGCGATCACCATCGCGCCGTCGAGCGCGTACCCGCCCGAGTGGTTGCCGACGAGCATCGCGCGCCCGCGCTTCGGCACGTTCTCGACGCCCACGGCGTGCACGCGGAAGTACTTCCGGTACATCCACCCCAGAATCGAGAAGCTCGTCGCGAGGTGCTTCTTCGAGATGCCGTAGGGGTCGACGCCCAGCGCGTTGAACGGCAGCTCGAGACGATTCACGAGATCCCGCACCGCTTCATCTTTCGCCATGTGCGCGAGTGTACTCGCCGCACCTCGGCATGCCCGGCAAATCCAACGCGGGGCCTTCGTCGTAAGCCGGGCGAACCATGGATGGCTCTCCGCCGGCCTCGCACTCGGGCCGAACGCTTCACCACTTTCGGCTCGATCAGGGCATCGCCGAGGGCGGTATGGGGCGCGTGTACCTGGGCTTCGATCTGTCGCTGCAGCGGCCCGTCGCGGTGAAGGTGATTCGCCCCGAGTACTCGCACGAGCAGTCGTTCGTCGCGCGCTTCGTTCGCGAGGCCCGCGCGCAGGCGCAGATCGTTCACCCCAACGTGGTGCAGGTCTTCTACGTCGGTCAGGAGGGCGAGACGCTCTTCATGGTGATGGAGCTCGTCGAAGGGGGCTCGCTGGGCGGCCAGCTGCGCGACGCAGGCCCGCTCGACTGGAAGACGGCGCACCGGCACCTGCTCGCGCTCGCCCGGGGCCTGAAGGAGGCTTCGCGTCTCGGCCTCATTCACCGCGACATCAAGCCCGACAACGTGCTGCTCGATCGTTTCGGCGAGGCGCACCTGGCCGACTTCGGGCTCGCCGCGCCGGTGATGTCTCGGGAAGCGGTCACGCTGCCGAACGTGCGGGCGTACAACCCGGCGCTCCCTTCGCTCACGCAGGTGGGCTCGGTGATGGGCAGCCCCCCGTACATGTCTCCTGAGCAAGCCGCAGGAGACGCGCTCGACGAGCGCAGCGACATCTACGCGTTGGGTGCGACGTTTCTCGAGCTGCTCACGGGCGCGCCACCGACCACCGCCTCGACGTTGATGGAGCTTCAGTCATTTCACCACGGCCCGCCGCCTGCGCCGCTCGAGCCCCGGCGTGGTGCCGTGCCGGCGCCTTTTGCTCGCGTGATCGATCGCTGCCTCGCGCGGAAGAAGGAAGCGCGGTTTCAGAGCTACGACGAGCTGGTCGCCGCGCTGGAGGCCTCGGCTCCCAGACCCGTCATCGACGCCGGGGCGCTGCCGCGGGCGCTCGCGTGGGCCATCGACCTGTCGGTCTTCGTGATCGCGTTGATGAGCTCTACCGCGCTGGGGCTGGGCCTGGTGTCGCGCGTCTTCCTCTCGTTCGCGCTGCTGCTGCTCTGGCTGGCGGCCGGAGCCATCGCCGTGGGCGCCACGCCCGGGCTGTGGATGATGCGGCTCGTGCTCTCGCGCCCCAATGGAGACGAGCTGCCCCGCGGCGCGGTCGTGCTGCGCAGCCTGCTGCAGTACCTCTGGGTTCCCTTCGCCGGGCTCTCGCTGGCGGCGCTCTACAACGCGTGGTCTGGCGTGGCGCAGTCGGGCCTGCTGGCGGCGCTCACCATCACCGCGGGCTTCAGTCTGGTGGGCTCGCTCGCCCGCTTCTTCGGCACGGCTCGCCGCACGTTGATCGATCGCCTCGCGGCGACGCGGGTGCTCGTGTTCGTGAGGTGATCAGGCGCCGGTGTGGCCGGGCTGCTTGACGTTCGCGCGCTGCACGAAGTCTTCGACCGTGCCCGAGATCGACGACGCCTCGATGAGCGTGCGGTAGGCGCCGAGCGGAATGTCGATCGGCCCTGCGGTCGTCATCATCCACAACGAGAGCGTGTAGCCGGTCGGCACGCGAGTGATGGGCATCTGCGCGACGCGCAGCTCGACGCGGGCCAGCTCGAGCGGCTCGCCGTCGACCAGCAGCCGGCCCTGGGTCCGCACGATCGTCCACGTGGCGACGCGGGCGGCGCGCACCATCACCAGTGCGAACACCGAGATGAGCGCCCCCGAGAGCGCCAGCAGCATGAGCCCGGGCCCGCTGCCGAGGTCGATGAGCGCGAGAGAGGTCGAGAGCACCAGCACGCCGAACGCCGCGGCTCCGAAACGACCCCAGGCGCGGCCGCGCTCGACCACGAGGCAGTCTGTGCGGGGTTGGCTGATGCGTACCTTCATGGGCGTAGTGAAAATGTACTCAAGCGCTCAACGCCGTGCATCCCCCCGACCTTCCCGGGAAAGCGCGCGTGGGTCTTCGGCCTACACCACGCGCGGAAGCGAGCCGGGGGCTGGGGTGTGGTTGGTCTCGTCGATCGTCGAGGAGAGCAGGCGGCGGGCCTCTCGCACTTCGCGCTCGGCCTCTGGCGGCAGGGTGTGGCCCTCGAGCAGGTTGGCGAGCGACGCCGAGGTCGCGCGCATGGCCTGAATCGCGTGCAGGTGCCGGTGCTTGATGCTGGTGAGCCGCTCCTGCGCCTCGGCCAGCTCGACCTGGTGCTTCGACGCGAGGTACTGCTTCTCTTCCTGCGCGAGCTCGAGGGCCTGCTGCAGCATCGCCACTTCGGTGTCGCGCTCGAAGACGCCGTTGCCAGCCTTCTGCAGCTCTTGCAGCTTGAAGATGAGCGACTCGCGCTCCTGCAGAATGCGCTGGCTCTCGATGGCCGCGCGGATCTTCTCCTGCACGAGGCTCATCTGCGGGAACGGCTTCTCGAGGTAGTCGACGGCGCCCAGCCGCAGCGCCTCGAGAATCGAGGTCACGTTCGGGTAGCCCGTCATCATCATGCACGCGCAGAACGGCTGGCGGCTGCGCGCGGCGCGAATGACGTCGAGCCCGCTGCCGTCGGGCAGGTTCTTGTCGACGAGCAGCGCGCCGAAGCGTTGGGAGTCGAGCGCTTTGACGGCGTCGGTCACCCGGTTCGCGGTGATGACGGCGAAGGCTTTCTTCTCGAGCGCGATTCGCAGCACGTCGAGAACGATGGGTTCATCGTCGATGAGCAGAACGGAGTTTGGGACCACGGCGCAGAAGTCTCGCGCTTCGGTCGTCGCAGGTCGAGAATCGCCCGCATGGAAGAGCTGAATACAGTGTTGGCGAAGGTAGGCGGATGGAAGTCGGTCGGCTTCGCCGTGGCCGTGATCGTGGTGCTCATCGTCCTCAAGCGGCTGTTCTCGTCGAGCGCGCCTTCCTACGAGGGTGAGAAGCGCCGCGTGATGTGCGGGTGCGGTTGGCAAGGCAGCGTCACGAAGATGAAGCCGCGCTGCCCGATGTGTGGGCGCACCGAGCTGCACGACGTGTGAACTGGACAGCCGAGGCGTCGCCGTGATGAAGGCCGCACCCATGAGCGAGACCTTTCCGGTGACGGTGGCAGTGACGCGAGCAGACGGTTCGGTGGAGCAGGTGCGAGTGGGCACCGCGACGCGAACGGGCGAGGGCTTCTCGTTGAGCCTGGGCGATCTGCGCATCGGTGGCAGCGCTGACGTGGGCGGCGCTCCGGTTCGCCGTGCAGCCGCCTCGAGCGCGCCCCGCGGCTCGGGTGGGGGCGACGCGTCGGGCATGGTGTTCCCGCCGTATGGCCGCTCGAAGGGCCTGCCGATCTCGGGCGCCTCGATGCAGGACCTCGAGTTCTACGCGAACGGTTGCCGCCGCACGCTCAGCGACCCCGGCAAGGCGCGCTGGCACGACAAGGAGCGCGTGCTGCTCGCGGCCATCGAAGGCGAGATGGCGCGGCAGGGCGGAGGCGGTGGCGGCGGGTTCGGCGGCGACGGCCCCGACGACTCGCACATTCCGCCTCCGAGCGACGAAGACGCGCCGTTCTAACGGTACATGCCGTCGCGCAGCCGCTCGAAGTGCCGCCAGGCGCGGGCCGACAGCTCGGCCATCGTGAGCGTGCGCGACCTCAGCAGCACGAGGAGCTGCTGCTCGAGGCCCTCTGACAACAGGCTCACCGTCTCGACTGCGTCTCCAATCGTGAGGCCCGGGCGCAGCTTCGACGCGTCGAGCCCTTCGAGAACGCACGGCCAGGCGGTCTTGAGCAGGTGGGTTTGACGGGCGAGCAGCTTCGGCCCGAGTGATGGCGGCGCCTCGGTCAGCGCGACCGCGAGGAACTCGGCGCTCCGCGGGTGCTGCACGGCCAGCTCGAGCTTGCGCAGGGTGAGCTCGTGGAGCCGCGCGAACAGCTCGGTCGAGCCCGCCGGTGAGAACACGAAGGCGCCGTGGCGCTCGAGCTCACGATCGAAGAGCGCTTCGAACAGGCGCTCTTTCGAGCCGAAGTGGTGAAACACGAGGCCCTTCGCCACGCCTGCCTTGCTCGCGATCAGGTTCGTCGAGGCGGCCTCGTAGCCACGCG
Source organism: Archangium sp. (assembly GCA_016793585.1). Next base: position 2,353 of record JAEUJR010000915.1, on the reverse strand, counting down.
TGGCGAACTCCTCGAGCGCCGCGTCGAGAATGCGCTCCACCCCCGAAGACGAAGCGGTTTCGCGTGGTTGACGAGCGCGGCTGACCATGTGGTCAACATGGCGTAGCGGTGACTGACCACCTGGTCAAGGCGATCGAGCTCGCGGCTCCCTTGCGCAGGGAAGACGCATTGGGTGTGGTGCTGAACGAGATGGCGCGAAACACGAAGTTCGTGATCGGAGAGGCCGAAGCGGGAATCGCCGAAGCGGCGGAGCTGGGCCTCATGCACACGCACTTCACCGCGCGTGATGGGCGGGTGGTGACGCTCCCCGACGGCCACGAGGCGGTCGAGTTCATCAACTGCAGCTACCTGGGCCTCGATACGCACCCGCGGCTGATCGAAGGGGCGAAGCGGGCCGTCGACGAGTTCGGCGTGCACTTCTGCTGCGCGCGCTCGCGGCTCACCATCGAGCCAAACGTTCGCCTCGAGGCGCAGCTGAGCGAGCTCTTTCGCGGCCACGCCATCACCTTTCCCAGCGTGACGGCTGCGCACATGTCGGTGTTGCCCACCCTGGCGAGCGGTGGGCTGCTGCCCTCGTCGGTGCGCTCGCGCACGCGCTTCGTGTTCGACAAGCAGGCGCACGCGTCGATGCAGTTCCTTCGGCCTGTCATCGCGGCAGAGGCGAACTCGGTCACCACCATCGGCCACAACGATCTGCAGGCGCTCGAAGACGAAGCGAAAGCCGCCGACGCAGCGGGCGAGACGGTCGTCTACCTGGCCGACGGCGTGTACTCGATGGGCGGCCTGTGCCCGCTGCCCGAGCTGGTCGAGTTGAGCGAGAAGTGGGGCATCGTGCTGTACCTCGACGATGCGCACGGCACGTCGATCTTCGGGCGGCAGGGTGAAGGTTCGGTGCGCGGCGCGTGGGACGGTGAGCTGCCCGAGACGGTGATCATCACCTACTCGCTGGGCAAGGGCTTCGGGTGCAACGGTGGCGGCGTGCTGTTGCCGACGAAGTGGCAGGCCGATCGCGTGCGGCGGTTCGGCATGACGTACGGCTTCTCGGCGCCGCTCGACTTCTCGGTGGTGGGCGCTGCGCTCGAAGCGGTGACGCTGCACACCGACGGCACGGTGGAGCGCCTGCAGAAGGAGCTGCGCGCCCGGGTCGCGCACTTCGACGAGCAGGTCAGCACCGACGCCCGAGACTTCAGCCCGATTCGTCGCGTGGTGATCGGTGACGAAGGCGTCTGCCGATCGCTCGGTGCCCGTCTGCTCGAGCAGGGCTATCTCGTCAGCACGGCGTTCTTCCCCGTGGTGCCTCGCGGGAAGGCGCAGCTGCGCGTGTGTCTCGGTGTGAACCACACCGATGCGCAGATCGATGGCTTCGCGAAGTGTCTGGCCGAGTCACGGGCCGCACTCGCCAGGACGGCGTGAGCCATGACTCCAGCGGCGTGGCGTGAAGCGTTCATCGCGCAGGTGATGGCGGCTCCGTCGGCGTCGCTGGCTGCGTTCCGCGAGGGGCTTGCTGCCGAGGGAGCCTCGGCGTTGCAGCCGGTGCTGTGCCCGATGGTGATCGACCTCGCGTTCCACGGTCGCATCGAGGCGGCGGTGCGTGAGTGGCACCTGGGCATGCACACGGTGCTGGCGTCGTGGGCCGACGATCAGCTCGAGCCCATCGCCGTGCCAGCCGAGCTCAGGTCGCGCGTGGTGAGCGAGGCCCGTGAACGGCGCGCCCTCGGCAGCACCCGTTACGACTTCATCGTGAAGGACGATGGCGAGCTCGCATTGATCGAGTGTCAGGCGGGCGATCCTTCGGGCATGGGCGTCGAGGAAGCCTCTGCGGGCGCCTTCGCGCGGCTCGGCGTGGAAGGAGTGCAGCGAAGCTCGGTGGCCTCGTCGATGCGCCGTTTCGTGGCTGAGCACCCATCGAGGGCGGGGCTCGTGGTCTTCGTGATTCACCACGACGCGTTCCTCGAGTGGGACGTCGCGCGGCTGGTGAAGGTGTTTCGAGCAGAAGGGGTCGAAGCCGTCATGGCCGATCCCTCCGAGCTCTCATTTCGTGACGGTCGGCTCTGGCTCGGCGGGCGCACCGTCGACACGGTCGTCAGAGACAGCCTCGAAGATCTGCTCGCTCCGGAGCGCGTCGAGGCGAGCCGCGCGTTCCTGGCGGCGTGGGTCAACGATGCGGTGCGTGTGGTCAACCCTGCGGGCTCCATCGTGGCCGACCACAAGGTGCTGCTTGGCCGGCTGAAGACGCGAGGCGTTCCCGAGACCCGGGCGCTTGGCGACGAGCTGCCGGAGCGCCCACGGTGGGTCCTCAAGCCCTCTGACGGGTTCGGTGGTTTCGACGTGACGATCGGGCCTGCCGTCTCCG
>JAEUJR010000857.1 GCA_016793585.1 Archangium sp. | reverse complement strand
GCCTCGGTGCACGGCATCGTCTCGAACGAGTGGACCGATTGGGCCACCGGGAAGAACCTCTTGTCGACCGAAGACAAGAGCTACGCGGTGCTCGATCGCCCTGCCACGAAGCAGGACGGCACGGCGCCCACCTGGCTCGAGGCCTCGACGCTCGGCGACTCGGTGAAGGTGAAAGACGCGCGCGGCAAGGTCGTCGCCATCAGCGGAAAAGATCGTTCGGCGATTCTCATGGTGGGGCGCTCGGCCGACGCGGTGCTCTGGTTCGACGCCGAGCGGCCGTTCTTCACGACGAGCACGTTCTACGCGCAGAAGCTGCCCGCCTTCGCGAAGCCGGTGAACGACGCCATCACCGCGGCGCTCCAGAAGAAGCTGTTCACCTGGAGCACGCCCGGCGGCAAGGGCAAGGGCGGCGGCCGGCAGGGCGACAGTGAGCCCGACGCCGAGCAGCCAGCGCTGCAGCCGCTGATCGACGCGTGGGAGGTCGACCTCGCGCTCGGCGCCGTGAAGGAGCTCAAGCTGGGCAGCGACGACGCGCCCGATCTGCTCACCGTCAGCTTCTCGGGGCACGATCGCATCGGGCACGGCTTCGGCGCCGAGTCGCCCGAAGGGGTCGCCGAGTTCCTCGCCGTCGATCGCGAGCTGGGGCGGCTCTTCGACGGGCTCGATCAGCAGGTGGGGAAGGGCGCGTGGGTCGCGGTCGTCACCTCCGATCACGGCGTCGCGCCGGTGCCCGATCGCATGAAGGAGCGCCACATCGACGCCGGCCGCATCGACATGAAGGCGCTGCGCGCGAAGCTCGAGCAGGAAGCCGACGAACGCCTCGGCGCCGCAGACTGGTTCGAGAGCAACAAGACCCCCGGCATCACCGCGACGGTGAGCGGCCGAGAGAAGCTCAACGGCATCGCCGAGACGCTGCGGGCCGTCGCCATCAAACAGCCTGGCGTGCTCGATCTGCTCTCGGCCGACCGCATCGCGAACGCGGCGCCGGGCTCGATGGAGGAGCTGTGGCGACGCGGCTACGTGCGCGGCCGCAGCCCCGACTTCATCGTCGTGCCCAGGCCGTTCTGGACGTACAGCCGCTCCGACACCACCGGCCACTCGTCGCACTACCTCTACGATCGCGCAGTGCCGCTGCTCTTCCTCGGCGCCGGGGTGCCGCCTGGCGCTGCGGGCTCGGCCGAGGCCACCGACATCGCCCCGACCTTCGCGCGCCTGCTCGGCGTGCCTTCTCCGAGCGCCGCGCGTGGCCGCGTGCTCGACGCCGTCTTCCCGACTCAACCGCTTGCCCGCTGAATCACCTGCATCACCCTGGAGGAACCTGTGAATCCGCTCTTCGCCGTCGCCGCCTTCGCGCTCGCGCAACCAGCCGCCGAGCCAGCCGCCACCGCCGCGCCTGCTGCCGTCGATGCCGGCGTCGTCGCCGAGCCGAACGCGACGCTCACGAACCCGCCCGCCGCGCCCGAAGAGAAGAAGCCCAACACCGTCGGAGGCCTCAAGCTCGAGACCGACACGCCCTGGTGGCAGCGGCTCAAGGTCGGCGGCTTCGCGCGCGTCGGCGTGTTCTACGCCTTCCCCTTCCGTGAGGAGCAGCTCGTCGGTGGCAATGGCGGCTTCCGCCTCGCCGACTTCCGGCTCAACTTCGACTTCCGCCCCATCAACAAGCTCACCGTCTACGCGTCGGTCGAGTTCGCCGCGCCGCTCGTCGACCCGAACGACCCGCTCACGGGCCGCCGCATCGTCGACCTGCGTGACGCCTTCGTCGAATACGAGATCTGCAAGGGCTTCCTCGTGAAGGCCGGTCAGTTCCGCCCGCCGTACTGGGCCGAGATGCTGCTCTCTGACGGCGCCGTCGCCTTCGTGAGCCGCTCGGTGCTCGCCAGCGGCTTCAGCCCGCCCGAAGCGTACGGTCCGCGCACGCACCTCGCGCCCGATCGTCAGCTCGGCGTGCAGGCCTCGTCGAAGCGCCTCGGCAACGACACCATTGGCTTCAAGTACGCAGTGGGTGTCTTCAACGGCAACGGCCAGAACCAGCTCTTCAACGACAACAACATGGTGAACCCCGTCGGCCGCGTCGAGGTCGACTACGCCGAGACGGTGACGCTCGGTCTGAACGCCGGCTTCAACGTGCTCACCAGCGGCGTTCGCCCGAACCGGCTCTCGACGAACACCTTCGACTACGGCGTCGATCTCGAAGCGCACAAGTGGGGCTTTCAGCTGATGGGCGGTTTTCTCGGCCGCAGCTCGACGTACAGCTTCTC
>JAEUJR010000849.1 GCA_016793585.1 Archangium sp. | reverse complement strand
AGGAACAGCGCCGCGTCAGCGTCGTCCGAGGTCGCCGCGCGCTTCTTCTCGGCCTTCGTCATCGGAGCCGGCTTCTGCGGCTCGGCCTTCTTCGGCTGCTCGAGCTTCACGGCCTTGAACGGGTTGTTGAACGGCTCGGGTTTCTTCGCCACGTCACGCCCTCGGGTGCGCGTCGTCGTACACCTTCTGCAACTGCTCGAAGGACACGGCCGTATAGCGCTGGGTGGTTGAGAGGCTCGCGTGACCGAGCAGCTCCTGAATCGATCGCACGTCGGCGCCCGACGCGAGCAGGTGCGTCGCGAACGAGTGCCGAAGCGCGTGGGGCGACACGTCACGGGTGATGCCCAGCTGCTTCACGTAGCGATCGAGGTGGTTCTGCATGCTGCGGGTCGTGAGTCGCCCGCCACGAAAGTTGAGGAACATCGCCTGCGGGTCCTGCTTCGGGCGGGGCTTTGCGAGCAGCTCTCCACGCCGAACCAGCCACGCGTTGATGGCCTCGACCGCGCCTTCGTTCAGCGGAACGAGGCGCTCCTTGTTGCCCTTGCCCAGCACCCGCACCATGCGCGCGCGCAGATCGACGTCCTTCAGACTCAGCCCGCAGAGCTCGCTGACACGCAGGCCGGCGCCGTAGAGCACCTCGAGCATGGCCTTGTCGCGCAGCTGGAGCAGCTGATCGGTGTCGGGCGCCTCCATGATCGCGAACGTCTCGTCGATGGGCACGGCGCGCGGGAGCCGCTGCGGCAGCTTCGGCGTCTTCACCCGGCGCGCGGGGCTCACCTCGATGACCTTGCGCCGCACCAGGTACCGGTAGAACGACTTGATGGCGGCGAGCTGGCGCGCCCGCGTGGAGGCGGCCTTGTCGAGCGACTGCTGCCCGAGAAAGCCGCGCAGGTGCAGGTGCGTCACCTTCAGGAGCGGCACGTTCTGCGGCTCGAGATACGCCGCCAGCGCCGCGAGATCCTGCGCGTAGGCCTTGAGCGTGTTCTTCGACGCCGCGCGTGCGACCTCGAGGTGCTTCATGAACTCGGCGACGTGGGCATCCACGAGCGACACCCTACTGCCACCGCGTGGCTGGCGCAGGTTTCAGGGCAGGTTCGAACCCACGTAGACGCCCGAGTTCTTCTTGTCCGAGACGATCCACGCGGCCTTCGTGCCGTCCTTCGAGAGCAGGTGCACGGGCTGAATCACGTATTGATCGAGCACCTTCGTCTCGCCCGTCGCGAAGTTCGTGAGCAGCACGTCGAAGAGCTCGTCGGTCATGTGCGGGCTGGTGGTGATCGCGCGCGAGCCGTCCTCCGACAGCTTGAAGTTGAAGGTGTTCTGCGCGCTCTTGCGGGGCTTCTCGACGCCCGCCTTCGCGAGCTCCTGCATCATCAGGTCGCAGCTGCGGCCTTCGCGCAGGCAGTTCGCGCGGAAGAACAGCCGATCGCCCTGCGGGGAGAAGACGTAGTCATAGAGCCACTCCTGCAGCTTCACGGGCTCACCGCCCTCTTTGAGCAGGAAGAGGTGCCGCGAGTATTCGGGCCGCTCGACGCGGGCGGTGTACGCGATCGCGGTGCCGTCAGGAGAGAGCTCGTAGTTCGGCGAGCGCTTCTGCAGCACCACGGGCGCGCCGTCGGGCAGCGTCACCGTCGTGAGATCGCCGACCTTCTCGTCCGACTTGCCGCCGATGAGCGCCAGCACCTGGTAGTTGTCGCGGAAGATGAGCTTCTTCGAGTCTTTCGTGAACTCGAACTCGCGCACCTTGTCGCCCACCTTGCGGCCGTCGGTCTGACCAGTGTGACCCAGCCACAGCTCACCGATCTGCAGATCGGTGGCCGCCGAGGCGCTGGCCGACACGTTCTTGGGCACCTGCATGCGGGCCAGCCACTTGCCGTCGTGGCTGATGGCGAAGCGCACCACGTCGTCGCCCACCTTCACGACCTTGAGCGTCGCGGCGTCGGCGACGAAGAGCTCGAAGCCGAACTGCCGCGGGTTCGTGCGCGCCATGGCGATCACCCACTTCGAGTCATCCGAAACCACGTACTCCCCCACCGCGTCGACGAAGCGCTTCGGGGTGGGCTTCTCTTCGGCGAGCTCGAGCTGAAACACGCCACCGCCCGCGACCGACTTGCGGCGGAAGTAGAGCTGCTTGCCGTTGGGCGCGAACTCCACCGTCGCGACCTCACCTGCGAGCTGACGAAACGGCCCTGCCGGCAGCGGCCCTTCGAAGAGCACCCCGTCGTCGACGTAGGCCACCCGGGTGCCGTCGAAGCTGGGCTTCATGTACGTGACGTGGGGCGCGAGGCGCTGACGCTCCTTCGAGAGATCGGTGAGGTCCTGCACGAGCAGCTCACCCGACTGTTGCGTCGGGTCGTACGCGCCGAGCACGAGCAGGTACTTGCCGTCGCTGGTGAAGAGCAGCCCGCCGGGCACGTTGACTGCGCCGGTCGCGACCTTCACCGCCGCCCCGTCACCCGTCGGAACGACCCAGAGCGAGCCCATGCGCATGGTCGGAGGCACGCCGTCGATGCGCGGCTTCTCGCCGTCGAGCAGCGCCGTCACGATCTTCCCGTCGGGCGAGGCGCGCAAGTCGACCGCGCTGCCCTCGACCTTGCGAACGCCGAGCGACGCCTGACGGACCGGCTTCTCGATGCTCTGCCGAATCGTCTTCGGCTGGCCTTCTTTCTTGCAGGCGACGAGGGCCAGCGAGGCGAACAACACAACCAACGGCTTGAAGGTCTGCATTGCGCTCCCTTGAACCACACCTTGTCTGGCTCGCAAACCACGCTTGCACTGACACCAGCCACAGCCGTCAGGTTCGGCAAGCGCAGCTGGCCGGCAGGCGTTCGCCCTGACCGAAGGGGCCTGGGTCGATCACGGAGCGGCAGCCGCGGCGACTGGTGCCGGCACGGGCACTCTGACGACCGCAGCCGTCACCGGGTGCGGCGCAGTCGGCGCCCATGCGTCGAACGCCTCTCGCCCGCGGGCGGCGTAGGCGACGCGTTTGTCGGCCTTCTTCATGCTGCCCTCGACTGGCGGGAAGAGCGCGAACACGACGTTGGTGGGCTGGTACGGCGCGCCGGGCGGGTGGGCTTCTCCCGTCACGTGGCGATAGAGGGCGCCGAGCGCGGTGGTGCCGGGCGGCGGCGCGAACGAAGTGCCCGTGCGTCGCGCGTGCACCGCGAGCGCCGTGAGGTACCCGCAGGCGGTCGACTCGACGTAGCCCTCGACGCCCGTGATCTGCCCCGCGAAGAAGAGCCGCGGCTCTGACTTGAGGCAGAGCTCGGGAGCCAGCAGCCGCGGGCTGTCGAGGAACGTGTTGCGGTGAATCTGGCCCATGCGCACCCACTCGGCGTTCTGCAGCCCGGGGATCATGCCGAAGATGCGCTTCTGCTCGGGCCAGGTGAGCCGCGTCTGAAAGCCGACGAGGTTCCAGGCGGTGCCGGCGCGGTCCTCCATGCGCAGCTGCACCACCGCGTACGGCCAGCGACCGGTCCGCGGGTCCGTCAGGCCCACGGGCTTCATCGGCCCGAACGCGAGCACGCGCTCGCCCCGCTCGGCCATCACCTCGATCGGCAGGCAGCCCTCGAAGTACTTCGGCTCTTCGAAGGCGTGCGGCGTGACCTTCTGACCCGCGCGAACCTCGGTGACGAAGCGCAGGTACTCTTCTTTGTTGAGCGGCAGGTTCAGGTAGTCGGCGCCGTCGCCTTTGCCATAGCGGCTGGCGCGAAAGGCGATCGACATGTCGATGGAGTCGCCCGCGACGATGGGCGCGATCGCGTCGTAGAAATAGAGCTTCTCGCCCGTGAAGCGGGCCAGCGCGTTGGTGAGCGCCTCCGAGGTGAGCGGCCCGGTGGCGAAGACGACGTCACCGTCGGGTATCTCGGTGACCTCACCCGGCACCACCGTGATGCGTCCCGTGGCCGTCAGCTTGCGGGTGACCTCGGCCGAGAAGCCCTCGCGCTCGACGGCGAGCGCGTCTCCAGCAGGCACGCGGTTGGCGTCGGCGGCGTGCAGAATGACGCTGCCCACGCGGCGCAGCTCGGCGTGCAGCATGCCGATGGCGCTCTCGGGGTTGTCCGAGCGCATGGAGTTCGAGCAGACGAGCTCGGCGAAGGCGTTGCTCTGGTGAGCGGGCGAGCGTTTGACCGGCTTTTGCTCGCGGAGCACGACGTCGTGACCGAGGCGCGCGAGCTGGTACGCACACTCGCTGCCAGCGAGGCCGGCGCCGATGACGGTGATGGGCAGGTTTGACACGAAGGCTCCTCGCGCGTGACGAACGAGGAGCTGTAGAGGTGACGACCGCTCGACCGCAAGCCCCATCGAAGGAGCGTGCGTTCAGAGAATCAGTCGTCGGCCTTCGAGATCACGACGAAGCGGAAGTTCTCGAGCTCGTTCTGGCCGGCCGTGTAGAGCACCGAGCTGAGCACCTCGTACGGAATGCGGCGATCTCCGATGATCGAGACCTCGTGCATGAAGGGCGCGCTGGGGTTTCGCTCGGCGATGTACTTGAGCTTCTCGACTTCTTTCTTCAGCGCGGCGTCGAGCGGAAGAATCAACTTGCCCTGGGTGTCTTCCTTCCGGGGCTGCATGTTCTTCTCGAGCGTCGCCTTCACCTTGTCGCCAACCATGATGTGCTTGGGCGTGACGGTGATCGCGACGGTGTCTTTCGGCGTCAGGCGTGTCGTCGAGAGCGGCGGGCGAATGTCTTCCGAGGCCGTCATCGTCACCGACGAGGCGGTGTACGACTTGATGAGGAAGACGAGGATGATGGTCATGATGTCCATCATCGCGGTGATGTTGAGCTCCTTGATCTCACCTTCGGCCTCGCGCTCCTTGCGCTTCTTCCGGGCCATGGCCTTGCGGAAGCGGTTGCGCGCGATGTCCTCTTCGGTGAGCTCGGTCGCAGGGTTGTGCGCGGCGGAAGCCATCGTGCAGTTCCTTAGAAGCTCGCCAGCGTGACGTCGGGGAAGAGCAGCTTCTTGTCGTTCGTCTCGCGGGTGGAGTCCATCGTGCCGATCAGCACCTCGTACGCAGTGTCGGCTTCGGCAGCGATGATGACTTTGCTCTCTTCGGGGAAGGAGGTCTTGATCTCCTTCATCTTCGCGTTGAGCGCGTTGTAGTCGTAGGCGTCGCCCTTCTTCGCGATGGTCGGCGGGGCGCCTTCGGCAGCCGTTCCCGTCTGCTCGATGCCAGGGAGCACGCCACCAGTCGCAGCGATGTAATAGCCGTTCTTCGCGATCGCGACGGTCAGCAGGAGGGGCGGCTTCTCATCGGGGTTTCCTCCACCTCCGCCACCGCCGTACGAAGGCGCGCTGACGTTCAGAATGCCGAACGTGGCGAGCCCCGACATCGACAGGAGCATGAAGATGATGAGGTTCATGAGGATGTCGAGGTACGGGACGATGTTGAGCTCGCCCGCTTCCTCTTCTTCCTTCGGCTTCAGCTTGCGCTTGGAGACGTGGAACGCCATGTCGCACCGTTGAAGCCCCTGACAGCGGGTAGCGGCTCAGGTTCCCCCGGGCCAGCCCACCCAACCGAGCGGGCGGTCAGGAAGCCTTTTCGAAGTCCATCGCGCTGGTCTCACCGGCAGCACGCCGGGCCAGCAGGTTCTCGAGCTTCATCGCGTTCAGTTCGACGACCTCGATCATGCGGCGCGCGTACGCCGTGAGGAAGAGGTGGGCGATGATGCAGGTCACGGCGATGCCGAGACCGAAGGCGGTGTTGTTCATTGCTTCCGAGATACCCTTCGAGAGCAGGGCCTGCTTCTGGTCGGCGGGCACGTTACCGAGCGACTTGAACGTACCGATGAGGCCGATGATGGTGCCGATGAGGCCGAAGAGGGTCGCGATGTTCGCCAGCGACCACAGCCACTGAATGCGGGCCGTGATGTGCGGGGTCTGCTCGAGAATCGACTCTTCGATCGCCTTGGCCACTTCGACCTCGCCACGGTTCGCGCGGGTGAGGCCCGAACGAACGACCTTGGCGAGCGGCGCGTTGGGCGCAGCGCCACAGAGCTTCACCGCGCGATCGGGGTTGCCGGTGAGCACGAGCTTGGTGATCTGCTCCATGAACGGGCCGGCGTTCAGGTTGTACCGGAACATCAGCGTCACGACGCGCTCGATGGTGACCGCGAGCGCGCACGAGAGCCAGAAGATGTTCACAAACATGAACGGTCCACCTTCTTTGAAGAAGAGGACCAGCGAGTCCTTGAAGGACCCTTCGGCTGCGTGCGCTGGTTCAGCGGTCAGCACCAGATCGAGAACTTGGTGAACCATCATGCTGGCGGACATGGAAGTGTCGATTTCCTTTCAACCCGACGGTGAAAGACCATGAGCTTCTAGTTGGCACCCCTGAGGTCGTCAACAAAGGAACGGCCCATGGTCACTCACGTTTTTCGTAACGCCTGCCGCTGCGTGAGACCAGCCAACCTGAGATCTCGAGCTCCATCATGGCTGCGCTGACGGCGCCCGATGAGTGCTCAGGGACGGCGGCGATGGCCGCCTGCATGTCGAACAGGCCCGGCGGCAGCGCAGCGAAGACTGCGCGCGCTTCGTCGCTCACTTCGCTCCTTTCGGGCACCACGATCTCGGGTACGGGCATGACGAGCAGCCCCATCGCCGTGAGCACGTCGCTCACGTCGAAGCAGGGCCTGGCGCCTTCCCGGAGCAGCTGCTGACTGAGCTCACCGCCCTTCGGTTGAAGCGGCCCGCCTGGCACGGCGAGCAGCGCCCTGCCCTGCGACACGGCTGCCGCCGCGGTGTGTCGCGCGCCCGAGTCGGCTTCACCGCGCACGCACACCACCACCTGCGCACTGCCCGAGATGAGCCGGTTGCGCTGCACGAAGAGCCCCTTGTTCGCGCGCACGCCCGGCGGGTATTCGCTGAAGACCGTGCCACCGCGGCGGTAGAGCTCGGTCGCGACCTCTTTCGGCGCAGGGTCGATCTCATCGAGCCCGCTGGCGACAAAGGCCCACGTCAGCCCACGACCGTCGAGCGCTCCGCGGTGGGCGTTCGTGTCGATGCCCTCGGCCGCCCCGCTGACCACGACGAGGCTCTGCTGCGTGCAGGTCATTGCGAACCGACGCGTCCACGTCAGCCAGTCGCGGTCGGTTCTGCGAGTGCCGACGATCGCCACCCGCCCACGCATCTGATCGACCGCGCCCGGCCCGGCGTAGAACAACAACGGCGGAGCAGAGCGGACCCCGACGAGCGCGGCCGGGTACTGCGGGTCGCCTTTGAAGCACACGCGCTGCCGGCCCTCGGCGAGCCGCTGCTCGAGCTTCGCGAGCCGGGCCTCGAGCGTCGGCCCCGCCCACAGCTGCTCGCGTGTCGGCGCGCTCACGTCGAGCAGCGCCACCAGCTCGCGCCACGGCGTCGACAGCCACTGCGCCACCGGCACCAGCTGCGTCAGCCGCTCGAACGCCTGAGCCCCCACGCCCTCGCACGACCACAACGCCAGCACCGCCCGTCGCTCCAGCTCGTTCATTCGAGAACAGATACCTGACCGGTCTGACATGTAAGCGCGGCCAGCTCGTGTTGGCGGTGTTACCGTCGCCGCCGCAGACGTCTTCCGTCGTCGGACACTTTTCGGGGCGTGCCATGAGCGACACCATCAACCTCGTCGGGCCCACCGACACCGTCGTGAACCCTGCGAAACGATCGCAGGCCGTGACGATGCCCGGAGAAGCCAGGCGCTCGACGGTGCTGCCACGCCTGCAGTGGAACGGCCCGGTGCCGACGGCGACGCCGACCAGCCGCGTGCGATTCGAAGAGCTCGGCACGCTCGGCCGCGGTGGCATGGGCGAGGTCGTGCTCGCGAAGGACCACGACATCGAGCGCACGGTGGCCATCAAGCGTCTCACCGAGCAGCAGGACCTGGGCCTGCTGATGCGTTTCGTCGACGAGATTCGAATCGTCGGCTCACTCGAGCACCCGAACATCGTGCCGGTGCATGACGTCGGCGTCGACGAAGGCGGCCGGTACTACTTCGTCATGAAGCACCTGCGCGGCGACAGCCTCGAGTCGATCATCGAGAAGCTAAAGGCCGGCGACCGGGCGATGCACGAGCGCTTCCCCTTTCACGTGCGCGTGCAGATCTTCCTCGGCGTGCTCAACGCCATGGCCTACGCGCACCAGCAGGGCATCATTCACCGCGACCTGAAGCCCGCGAACATCATGGTGGGGCCGTACGGTGAAGTGACGGTGATGGACTGGGGCCTGGCCCGCAACCTCGCCACGAAGAGCGAGGTGGTGCCGATCACCAACAGCGTTCGTGAAGGCACGCTGCTGCAGACGCAGGCCGGCGCGGTGATGGGAACGCCGCTGTACATGTGCCCCGAACAGGCGCGCGGCGACCAGGACAAGCTCGACGTTCGCAGCGACATCTACTCGCTCGCGGTCGTCTTCCACGAGTTCCTCTACCTCGAGCACTACCTCGGCGCGCTCGAGCAGATGCCCGAGATTCTCGCGGCGGTGCAGCAAGTGACGCCCAAGATGTTCGACATCAAACAGAGCCCGCACCAGCCGAGTGTTCCGGCCGAGCTCGGCTGGTTTCTGCTCAAGGGCTTCGAGAAAGACCCGGCCAAACGGTTCCAGGACGTGCCCGAGATGATCGCGGCGATGCAGCAGATCGTCGACGGGCGCGTGAACGTGCAGTGCGAGCGCACCTTCGCCAAGCGCATGCTGCAGGAGGCGATTCACCGGGCCGACGCCTACCCGAAGACCGTGATCATCGGCACGGGCGTGGTGCTCTCGTTCATTCTCGCGGGGCTGGTGAACAGCTTCATGACGTTCTTCTGACGGCTTTCTGGCACTGCCAGCGAACTGGCAGCGATGAGGAGCGCCGCACGGGCCCTTGACCCGCCGCGCGTGCGAGGGCATTTCCGCGCTCGCGTCACTCCCCGTTGTCACTCCCCGCCGTCAGGAGCCTGCCCATGAAGCTGCGCACCGTCGCGCTGTCGAGCCTCGTGCTCGCAACGCCCGCCCTCGCCGACGAAGGCATGTGGACGTTCAACAACTTCCCCTCGGCCGAGGTGAAGAAGAAGTACGGCTTCGAGCCCACCAAGGAGTGGCTCGATCAGGTTCGCCTCGCCTCGGTGCGCATCGCGGGTGGCTGCTCGGCGTCGCTCGTCTCGGCCGACGGCCTGGTGATGACCAACCACCACTGCGCGCGCACCTGCATCGAGAACCTCTCGGGCCTGCAGAAGAAGGACTTCAACCGTGATGGCTTCTTCGCGAAGACGCTGGCCGACGAGCCCAAGTGCCCGGCGATGGAGATGAACCAGCTCGTCGAGATCACCGACGTGACCCGGCGCGTGCAGGACGCGACGAAGAACGTGGCGGGCGACAAGTTCGCCGACGCGCAGAAGGCCGAGATCGCGAAGATCGAGAAGGAGTGCGCGACGAGCGACGAGTTCCGCTGCGACGTGGTGACGCTCTACCGGGGCGGCAAGTACGACCTCTACAAGTACCGCCGCTTTCAGGACGTGCGCCTGGTGATGGCGCCCGAAGATCAGATCGCGTTCTTCGGCGGCGACCCCGACAACTTCATGTTCCCCCGGTACGACCTCGACATGACGTTCGTGCGCATCTACGGCACCGACGGCAAGCCGCTGAAGAACGACACGTACTTCAAGTGGTCTGCGGCCGGCGCGAAGGAGGGCGACCTCACCTTCGTCTCGGGCAACCCCGGCGGCACCTCGCGCGGCCTCACGGTCTCGCAGCTCGAAGACGATCGCGACTATCGCCTGCCCCAGCGCCTGTTCCGCCTGAGCGAGATTCGTGGCCTCATCACCGAGTACCAGAACCGCGGGCCCGAGCAGAAGCGGCACTCCAACGACACGCTCTTCGGCGTCGAGAACGCGTTCAAGGCGCTCAAGGGCCGGCATGGCGCGCTCGCCGACTCGGGCTTCTACGGCAAGCTGAAGGCCAACGAAGACGACTTCCGCAAGAAGGTGAACGCGAACCCGAAGCTCAAGAAGGAGTTCGGCGCGGTGTGGGACGAGATCGCCGCCGTCACGAAGAAGGCGAACGCCATGCGCAAGGAATATGGCGCGCTCGAAGGTGGCCCCTACTCCGACCTGTTCGGCAAGGCGCGCACGCTCGTTCGTTACGCCGAGGAGTCGGGCAAGCCCAACGGCGAGCGCCTCAAGGAGTTCACCGACTCCCGCCTGCCGCAGCTCAAGGCGCAGATGCTGTCGAACGCGCCGGTCTACAAAGAGCTCGAGATCGCGAAGCTCACCTGGTCGCTCACGAAGATTCGTGAAGACCTCTCGCCCGATCACCCGATGGTGAAGAAGATGCTGGGCCAGAAGTCGCCCGCCGAGGTCGCGAAGGCGCTCGTCGACGGAACGAAGCTCGACCAGCTCGCCGCCCCTGAGCCCGGCAAAGACCCGAAGACGGGCAAGCCGCTGCCTGCCACGCCCGACACCTTCAGCCGCTCCGCGCTCTTCAACGGCGGCAAGGCCGTCATCGACGCCTCGAAAGACCCGATGATCGAGTTCGCCCGCAGCTTCGACGCCGAGGCGCGCGCCATTCGCACGAAGTTCGAGAACGAGGTCGAAGGCCCGCTCAAGAAGCAGCAGGAGCTGCTCGCGAAGGCCCGCTTCGCCGTCTACGGCCAGAGCATCTACCCCGACGCCACCTTCACGCTGCGCCTCTCGTACGGCTCGGTGAAGGGCTACCAGGAGGACGGGCGCCAGGTGAAGCCGCTCACCACGATGGCCGGAGCGTTCGAGCGTCACACCGGCGCCGACCCGTTCGCGCTGCCCAAGACGTGGCTCGCGGCGAAGTCGAAGCTCGCGCTCGACACGCCATTCAACATGGCCACCACCAACGACATCATCGGCGGCAACTCTGGCTCGCCCATGGTGAACAAGGACCGGGAGGTCGTCGGCCTGATCTTCGACGGCAACATTCAGTCGCTGGGCGGTGACTATGGCTTCGACGAGACGCAGAACCGCGCGGTGGCGGTGCACTCGGCGGCCATTCTCGAGGCGCTCGAGAAGATCTACGGCGCCCAGCGCATCGTCGATGAGCTCAAGGGCAAGCCCGCCGCGACCGGCGCCGGCCAGCCCTGATCAGCCGACCCGTTGCTCGAAGTCGAGCCGGTGGGAACAGGCGCGTGGGCAACACGCGATCTCGAGCCCACCGGCCCCCGGCGCCTTTCGGTTCGAGTTCTGCCGCGGGCGGCGCAGTCGCTCGAACGTCTGAAACGCCCATGAGACCCATGCGATCGCATGACCGGCTGGCGGGCGTGCGCCCGCGGCGGTGACCGGCACGTGCGTCGCAATGCCAACGGTCATGCGCTGGCTCTTGCTGCTGCTCGTGGCCGTCGGCTGTGACCCGATGCTCGAAGAGGAGGACATCGGAGAGGACCTCGACGGCATCGACTGTGAGCACGCCACCTTCGACGGGCGGTTCATCGACGAAGTCGAGCAGCCCGAAGTGGCGGCGAGGGCAACGGAGCCGGGGGTCGTCGTCGTGGAGCGCATCGAGACGCAGGACGACCGGGTCGTGCCAATCGAACGCGGCGACGTCGACACGAGTGCGCTCCCCCACTGTCGCCCGCTTCCCACGTGTCTCGAGACGCTCCTGCGCGACAAGCCCGTGTCAGGCGCGAGGCAAGCGGTGCTCTTCTTCGACGGGCTCCGGGTCTCTGCCGGTCACGACACCGACCAGCCGACGGGCCTCTCGATCGTCGATCTCCCGCGCAACCGCGTCATCGAGCCAGCGAGCGGTGAAGGGTTCGAGTTCAGCTTCGACGACCGTTCGGTGACGATCTGCGTCGGCGTCGCGAACTGTCAGGTGCTCGATCTCGTCGACGACACCGCACGAACCGTCACTTCGTTCCCACGGGCCACGTCACCGGGGCCAGCCGTGGAAACCGCTTCACGATCGCCTTGAGCCGCGCGAGCGCATCGTTCGTCACGGGGTAGTCGCAGGTGACGTCCAGCCGCAGCAGCCCGTTCGACGGCAACGACTGCAGCATCAACTCGGCGTCGTGAATGACAGGGTCGACGAGCGGCGTTCGAACGAAGAGGTGCATCTGCCGCCACTGCTCTGCGGGCTTGAGCTTCACCTCGAGCTGCCTGCCCTTGAGCACCAGCGCGTCGGGGCCATCGTCGAGGGTGAGGAGCCGATCGCGCAGCTGCCCGAGGTTCACGGCGACGCGATGAAGCCCCAGCTCCATCGTGCGCAGGCGGCCGAAGACGGGCGCCGTCCACACCCACTCGAGCTCGTCGACGCCGAAGCGCCAGATGGCGACCGAGAGCGAGCGCAGATCGGGCAGCGCCCGGGCGATGCGCAAGGCGTCGAGCTCGGCCGGACTCCACGCCTCGGCGTTGCCGGGCCCATCGACCGACACCGAGGTGAACGGCAACGCGCGATCGGCGCCGAAGATCGGCAGCATCGCCTGGCGCGGCAGGCCCGAGAGCTCGCGCAACGAACGAACGTGGGCCCCCAGCAGCTCGGTCGGCACCTCACCATCGCGGTTGAGCAGCTCGATCGAGCGCAAGGTCGCCAGCGACGGTTCGTTCACCAGGCGCCCGTCGAGCGTCAGACGCGCGGCGACGAGGAAGCCCTTCTCCCAGACCTGACCGCGGCTCGAGATCACGTCGGCGAGGGGCCCGAGGAAGTCGCGGCGATGCCGCTCGAGCAACCGTTCGAGCTTCAGCTCGGCCTTGCGCGACCGTTTGAGCTGCATCTGCAGCGCGATGAACTCCCCCCGCGGGTCGCCGGCTTCGATCAACACGTCGGCGAGCACCTGCCGGGCGCCGTCGTCGTCGGGGCGCTCGTAGACCGCACGAAAGAAGTCGCCCGCCTGCATGAGTTGGGTGTGTACGACCCGCACCGGCCCGCCGCCAGTGGTTGCGCCTGCCCGATGGGTGCGAGACAAACGCGCCATGCTGCTTCCCGAGCTGCAGGTGCTGACCTCGAAGGACGTCTCGACCGACACCGTGCTCGCCTGGCTCAAGGAGCGCTACCCCTCGGCGCGCGTGCACGTCGGTGATGCAGCGCCGGCCGACTCGAAATGGACAGTGTGGCTGCGCATCGAGCCGTCGGGGCACCGCGACTGGCCGTGCGCGATCGTGCTCGCCTTCACGCAAGAGGTGGCCATCGTCGGCCCCTACCCCGAGCTCGAGCTGGCGAAGGTGCTCGGCGCCGGCGGCGTCGACTGCCTGGTGCCCCCGCGCGAGCTGGTGAAGAACCTGCCGAAGGACGCAGGCTGGTCGCTCGCGCTGTTGGGTGGTGCGTGGCAGCTCGCCGATTTTCGTGGCGACGAAGGCGGCCCGCGCGGCTTTGCCGGAGCGACGAAGCCGGTGACGCTGCCCGAGAAGCTCGGCGCGAAGGCGCTCGACTTCAAGACGCTCTGAATCTCAGTGCAGGCCCGAGTAGGTCGGCTCGATCTTCAAGACCTCGGCCTTGAGCGACTCGTCGTCCTTCACGTCCTGGCCGAGCATCAACCAGTCGAGCTTCAGGGTGCGGCCCCCGACCGCCCTGGTGAGGCGTCTGGCCTGCTCGTCACGCCGACCCTTCATGTCCTTGCGCAGCCCTTCGAGCGCCTTCTTGCCCTCGGGGTCCTTCGCGAGCTTGAGCCGCTCGTCGACCGACTTGAGCTGGTTCTCGAGATTGGTGAGCAGCTCCTGATCGCGCGCGGCCTCGTTCAGATCGGCGAACGCGCCCTTCGTCTTGCCGAACGAGAGCTCGAGCTTCGCCACGGCCTGCCCACGCTGCCCCGAGGCGAGCAGGAACGTGTCTTTCACCTTCTGTGGCGGCACCGTTCCGCGGAACTCACCTGACTGAATGACGAAGTCGACCGACGTGTCGAGCGCCCCCGCCAGCGCCATCGCCTCTTCGTAGCCCGAGGTGCAGAGCACCACCGTGAGATCTCGCGCCGGCAGCTTCTTGAGCTCGGCCTGAAGCGCCGGCAGCTGCGCGGTGCCCATCAACCCCAAGACGCCCGGCACCGGCCCCAGACCCGTGACCGACAGCACCGCCACCTTCACGCCGTTCTTCTCGACGACGACCGACTTCGGAAACGCAGGCTTGCCCTCGAGTTCGAGGTTCGTCGCCACGAGCTGTACGTTCGCCTTCTTCGCTTCTGCGATCAGGAACTCGGGGCCCGCCGAGAGATCGCGATGGCCGACGCCGAGCACGTTGGTCCCCAGCGCGCCCATGGTCGAGAGCACGAACGAGGCGCGTTTCTTGTCCTCTTCGGACGCACCACCCAGGCTCCGGAACAGCGCGTTTCCAGAGTCGATGACGAGCGGCTTGCCCGTCAGCGTGTTCAGCACGGTCTTTCGTCTGGCCAGACCGCCAGTTGGGTTCGCGCGTCACCCACAGGGCGCGACTTCGCCGCCCACGTCTCCGGTGTACGCGATGGTGAGCTGCTTTGGCGTCGCGGCCAGCACGGGCACCGCGAGCAACACCGACAGGGTGAGCGCTCTCACTTCTTGCCTCCCTTGGGAGCGGGCTTCTTCTCGAGCTCGGCCAGGCGCGTCTTCGCCAGCTTCGCCTGCTCGGTCTTCGCGTATTGCTTGATGAGCTCGTTCAGGGCGAGCTTCGCCTCGTCCATCATCTTCAGCTCTTTGAAGCAGTCGGCCGAGCGCAGGTACGCCATCGGCGCCGACTTCGACTTCGAGAAGTCTTGAATCACCTTGCCGTACTCGTAGAGCGCCTCGCGGCACTTCGACTCGAGGAAGTGGACTTCACCGAGGCCGAAGTGCGCATCGCCTGCGAGCTCGTCACGCGGCCACTTCTTGAAGAACTCGGCGTAGAGCTTCTTCGCGAGATCGTTCTCGCCGGCCTTCGCCTTCTCGTCGGCCAGCTTGAGGAACTCCTTCGGGTCGTCGGGGCGCTTGAGCTCTTCTTTCTTGGGCTCCTCGGCCTTCGAAGGCGTGGGACTCGAGGCGGCGCTCTTCTCGGAGGCCGACAGCCGCGACTCGAGCTCGGTGATCTTGAACTGGTAGCTCTCCATCTGGCCGCGCAGCGTGGCGACGTCTTGAATCGCGCTGTCGACCTTCACGCCGATGTTGGCGCCGGTCGTGCGTGAGGCCTGGTCGAGCTGCTCGAGCGCCGTTTTGAGCTGCGCCGTGGTGTCGTCGAGCTTGCCCTGCGTCTCGGCCAGGGCGGCTTTGAGCTTCTTGTTCTCGTCAGAGAGCTTGTCGACGCGGCCTTCGAGCAGCTGGCCACGATCGGCCGGGAAGAAGCACCCGCCGAAGACGGAGATGGAAACGATCGAAGTCACGAAGAGGCGACGCATCGGGCGCGCACTGTAAGCACAGTGGCGGGGCTCCAGAGAAGAATCCTCCTGAGGGGCCGGCCAGTGCTGATGGCGGTGCACGAGACGTGGCCCATTCGGGAGGGAGCGCCCGCTGGACGTCGTCACCACTGCACCTCGCACTGACCGGCCCGCTCGGTTCGGTCGTTTGCGCTTCGGTGAGTGGAACGAGGGTTCAGCGCGCCGAATTCCCGCGCGATTTTCTCAGCGTGCCGAACGCCGGCGCCGGGTGAGCAGCGTCACCAGCCCGAGCACCGCGAGCGCGTCGACACCGGTGGAGCACCCCACGCAACCAGCCGGAACCCTGCCCGCCGTGTCCGAGACGGGGGCGAGGCCGGCGTCGCGAATGGTGATCTCCACGCGGCCGGGCAACGAGTCGACCATGCCGTCGTTCGCCACGACCTCGAGCACCACCACCACGTCGGCGTTCACGGGCGGCGCCGTGAACTTCACGGTGTCGCTCGTCACGTCGCGCAGCATGAGCGTCGGGCCGGCCACCTGCTTCCACGTGAACGAGACGACGTCGCCCTGCGGGTCGAAGGCGGTGGCGGTGACGCTGCTCGCTTCACCTTCGGTCACCTCGAGCGAGGGCGGCACCGTCACGGTGGGTGCCCCGCTGCCGTCGACGACCGTGACGACGAGCCGCTGCGGCATCGACTCCAGGGCACCGTCGGTCGCCGTCACGTCGAAGGCGAGCTGCGTGTTGGTGTCGACGGACGGCGCCACGAACGAGCCCATGTTGAGATCGACCAGGGGGCCTTCGCGCTGCACGAAGAGAATCGTCACCGCGTCGCCATCGGGGTCGGTGCCCATGCCGGTGAGCGAGACGACGTCGCCTTCACGCACGGTGAGGTTCATCACGGGCGCCAGCGTGGGTGCGCGGTTGTTCGAGCAGGTGTTCGGGTCTGGCGCGACGCTGGTGAACGGCAGATCGGTGAGGCCGGTGAAGGCGATGTCGTCGACCTCCCAGCCCTTCACCGCCGAGGCGTCGTCGGAGCCGATGCGGAAGCGCACGCGCACGGTCTGGCCCGCGTACATCGTGCCCATGTCGACGCGCTCGGTGTTGAACGTCGGGTAGTTGACGCTCTTGCCGGCGTACCCGCGGCGGCCTCGCAACGGGTTCGTCGTCTGGGTGGGGAACGCGCCCGTGTAGCCCGGCATCGCGTTCGCGCCGAGGTCGGTCCACGTGCGGCCGTCGGTCGAGATCTCGAGCGCGGCGCCGTCGTAGAACGTGGTCGCGTCAGCCTCGAAGTCGAAGCGGTGCTTGAAGGTCAGCGTGAACGGGCCCGAGCCGACCACGAGCGGCGGCGAGATGAGGTAGTTGTCGGCGGGCGCGGCCGGGTTCGGCCCGAACCACCAGTGCGAGGTGGGCGAGTTGGCCGAGATGCGCCAATCGGCGCCCTGCGAGTACCGGGGGTCGCTGCCGGTCGTCCAACGCGACATCTGCGCTTCGACGTCGTCGGTCGCGGTGCCGTTGGGGCGAACGTTGCTGTTGAGGCGGGTGCGGTACTCCTTCGTGATCGGCCCCGCCATCGCGAGCGAGGCGTCGTTCGCCGAGACGGTGATCACCACGCCCTGGAAGCCGCGCACGCCGCGAAGCGTGACGGGCACCGAGACCGTCGCCGAGCCGAACGGCTGCGTCATCGGCACCGTCACCATCGGCCCCGAGG
The DNA here is from genome assembly GCA_016793585.1 of Archangium sp. The sequence goes on along the minus strand of JAEUJR010000849.1, from coordinate 33,802 downwards.
GGAACGAGAGGCCCGTCGACGTCGTCGACAGGGTGACGGTGGTGCCCATGAGCGGGCCGACGCCGACGTTCTTCACGGTGACGTTCACCTTGCCGATCTCATCGGTGTCGAGCACGCCGTCGTTGTCGCAGCTCATGGTGGAGTCATCGATGCTGACGTCGGTGATGGCGAGCGCGTTGCCCACCACGAAGCTCTCGACGGCGGGCCGGTTGTCAGACGCGTCACGATCGGGCGCGGTGGCCAGCATGCCCATGCCGCGTCGGGCGAAGGCCCCCCAGATGAGCGCGAAGTCTTGCGGATCACGAGCGACGGCCGCGGCGAGCAGCGCGTCTCGCGCCTCGACGAAGGTCGGCATCATCGGCGTGAGTTTGTAGGCCGCGACGAGGTACCGCATCATGCGATCCTGCGCCTGCGCGAAGGTGAGCCGCGGGGTGTCGCGCAGCAGCGCCACGTACGCTTCCCACAACATCGTGCACCACACCTCGCCCGTCGAGTGCACCTCGGCGTTGAGCGAACCATCGAGGCCGTAGGCGGTGGGCACGATCGGCAACGCGACGCCGCGCTGAATGTGTTTGAAGGTCAGGCCGTTCTTCGCGAAGTCCACCGTGTAGGGGATGCGACGCACGCCGTAGTAGTGGCCGTCGGCCGCGGTGGCAGACGTCGTGTAGCCGCCGACCGCCCAGGTGCCGTTCCAGTTCGCGTTCGACGGTACGTTGATGTCTTCGGCGCGAACCATCAGCAGCATCGCGTGGAAGTCGCCCCACCCTTCGCCCATGCCCGACGACTGCACGGCCGAGAGCCCGTTGCCGTCACCGATGAGCCGGTTCGAGATGTAGTGGCCCCACTCGTGCGCGATGATGCCGTTGTCGAGCGTGCCGTCGCGATCGGTGGTGGCGTTTCGGAAGAGCGTGACGTTCACCGTCGCAGCGGTCGCGGCGTTCTTCAGCGTGGTGCCCGCCGTGCGCGTGAGCGACATCGCGGGAATCAGCGTCTGCGGCATCGGAGCACCGACGAGCTCGGGCGGCTGCGTCGAGGTGGTGTTGTCGGCGATGATCACGCCCAGCGCGCCGTTCATCTGCGCGATCTGAACCTTCTGCACGAAGGTGCAGTTGCCGCGGTCGACGAGCGCGATCTTGCCCATCACCGGAGCCACGTAGCTCGCCTGGCAGCCGTCGTTCACCGAGCCGCCCATGCCCGAGGGGTCGCCGTCGTTCACGTACACGACCTCGGCGGTGAGGTTGTACGTCTGCGGGCCGAAGGCGGCGCCGTTCGCAGCGACGTTGGCGCCGTTGTACGAGAGGCGCTCGGTCGACGTGCCGGTGAAGATGTACATCTGCATGCGCGGGCGCGAGCCGTCGGCGGGCGTCGACATGTTCGCGTTGCTGCGGCCCGAGTTGTCCTGGCCTTCGGCGTTGATCGGGTCGTTCTCGATGCCGCCGCGCCCGTAGTTCGAGGTCTGCGCGTTGCCCGAGCGCTCGTCGAAGCCGCGGTCGTAGTACCAGTCGTGCAGGAAGTTGATGTCGTAGAAGAGCTGCGTGGCGGCGGCCATGCGCTGCTCGGCGCTCACGTCGGGGTTCTGCAGCGGGTCGTAGGTGCGATCGAAGACGAGCACGCCAGCGTCAGGGTCTCCGTTGGGCGTGGGGGCCACGTCACCTGCGCCGAACCCATTGGGCCTCGCCGCGTCGATGTACGTGAACGTGTTGTTGCCTTCGGTGCGCGTCGCGTTCGCCGCGAGCCACGGGTCCATCGTGCTGATGGGGCCGTACTCGCGCGTCACCAGCTCGGGCGCGACGTACGGCGGCTGGAACTGGTTCGGCGTTCCCGCAGGGTGCGGCGTCGGCGAGGTGCCAGATGGCGCGTCGTACGGAAGCCCGATGCCGCCCGCCTCGGACCACACCTTGAAGCTCGCGTCGGCGGTGAGGTTCTTCTGGAAGAGCACCTGCCCATCGCGCCCCGAGATGACGAAGCTGAAGTAGCGCGAGTCGGTCTCGCCTTCGTTGAGCTCGATCTCGACGTAGTAGCCCGGCTCGAGGCCATCGGGCGTCGGGAACCACACGCGGCGGCCGCGCACGGGCGTCGGCTCGTCACCCAGCTGCCAGAGTTGGTAGCCGTCTTTGAACGCGATCGGCTTGAGCGCCGAGGCCTCCACGCCCTGCCCCGTCATCGTGCTCACGGCGGCCGCAGCTGCAGTCGACGGGGTGAGCGACCAACTGCCCAGGCGCTTCGTCTCGGGCGTGAGGTAGCCGGCGATCGCGACCACGACGTAGTCCTTCGTCAACGCGACCTTCACCTCGTCGCGGAAGACGCGCACGCCAGCGATGTCTTGCTGGAAGGAGGCGATCACGGCTCCCTGATCGTTCAGCTCGTGCAGGTTCGACAGGCGCGCCTCGGCCCACCGCCTGCGATCGCCACGATAGAGTTCGGCGTGCGTGAACAACGTGCGGCGTGCGACCTGCTCGGCGGTGAGGCCCATGTCGCGAGGCGTGCGGGCGCCCGCAGGCGGCCGACCGGCCCAGAAGAAGGTCGGAACGCCCAGGCGCGGCTCGGTCGACGAGATGAAGCCGTTCGCGAAGGCTTGCCGCGCATCAATCGAGAGCGCTTCGGGAGCGATGAGCTCGCGGCGTTCGCCACGAGACAGAAACGCATCGGGAGCGGCGTGCGCCAACGCGCTGCACAGGGCAGCGACGGCGATCGACAGTCGAGTGGCGAGCGGTGTGTTCATGTCGGCTCCAGGCGGCGGAAGGGCTGCTCCCCAGCCCCACATTGCGGCGTGCGAAATACCGACACACACTTCACATTGCAAGCCAACATGCGTGTTATTTCATGGGTTTACGCGCTCGTTTTCTACCGACAGCCAGATAACAGCATGGCGGGCCTGTCAGTGTGCGCCAAGGTGTGTTCGCCAGAAAACCGACGAGTTGCGCGATTTCTCACAGGCTGGGAGCGCGGAAAGTGTCGGCTGAGGTGAGACAACGCGCTGCGTTCGAGGCGGCGATCGAGGCAGCTCCTGATGACCCGCACGCCTTCGCGGTCTACGGCGATTGGCTCGCCCAGTCGGGTGATGCCCGAGGCGAGTTGATCTCACTTCAGCTGTTGCCGTCGCTCGATCGTCGGCAGCGAGAGCGCGTGAAGGCGCTGCTCTACGAACCAGGGATTCGGTGTTTCGCGGGCCCGGTGGCGCAGTGGCGGTGGGGCTTCGTGCACACGGCGACATTGATGCGGCAGCAGGCGCCAGGCGAACGAGTCGACCTCGAGAAGCTGTTGGCGCACCCCTCGATGCGGTTCGTGCGCGCGCTCTCGTTGGGGCAGGAGCCGATGTCGGAGTCGCTGCGGGTGCTCGAGCAGGCGGCGCCCCGCGTGTTGTCGGCGTTGACGATCTCCTCGCCGCGCGCGCTCGAGCTGGTGACGATTCCCACGACCTTGCCGGCGTTGGAGCAGCTTCATCTCTCCGTGCCGGAGCTCACCGGTACCTTGCCCGCGCTGGCGCGGCTGTCGTCGCTCGAGATCGCGTTCCTCGGGTGGACGGAGACGACGGCGAAGCAGCTGTTCGAGACGAACGGGAGCCGATTGCGAAGCGTGAAGCTGATCGTGTCGGGCGAGCTCGAGGCGGCGACGGTGCGCGACGTGTTGGCGCTCCCGGCCCTCGAGGCGCTCACCATCGAAGCGTCGGAGATGGGCGTCGAGGCCGTCGCGGCGCTCGAGGAGGGCGTGTCGATCGAACGGCTGACGACGCTCGATCTCCTTCGAAGCGGGCTGACGGAGCGCGCCGCGAAGCGGGTGATGCAGCTGTCACGCAGGTTGCCGAAGCTGTCGTCGCTCGTGTTGGGTGAGGCCGTCGAGTCGTGATGGCGCTAAGAGCGCTTCGCGTGCGTGTGCTGCTGACGATGCTGGTCGTGTTGTCTGGGTGCCGAACGGTAGCCGCCGGCGTGAACGAGCGCGCCGATGCGTTGCTCGCGGACTATCGGCAGCGGCGGCCCGAGACGATCGCCGCCACGAGCGAGGAGAACGCCGAGTGGCGGCGGGGGCAGTTCACCGTGCACGTGCTCACGAAGGACGATCGCGCGGTGCTCGAGCGCGTGGCGGTCACTGCGGAGAAGGATCATCTGCACCTGTCGATCGATCGCCTCGGCGTTGGAGAGCAGCTGCGCGTACGCCTGACGTTCGCGAAGCAGCCTGTGGATCGCGCGTCGTTCGAAGCGGCGCTCACCGAGGCGTGGGTGCGGCAAGACGAGAAGCCCGAGATTCATCATCTGGGCAACGTGCCGGCCGCGATCGTCGAGCTCGCGTGGCGCGCGATCGAGCGGCCGAAGACCGACGGCGGAGCGCGCTCCGTGACGGTGCCGGCCGGTGTGTTCGAAGGCTGTGTCGACGGCGTGCATGCGGCGGTTCCGCTCTCGGGCGTCGTGTCGCAGCGGCGTGATGGCGAGGTGCGCGAGCTGCTCGAGTTCGGCGACGACGGCAGCGGCGACTTGTACTGAGCGATTGATTGGTCAGCATTCGTTCCGTGAAGGGCTTTCACGAACTGCTGGACCCGGAATCGACAGGTCGACGGCTGCTCGATCAATGGCTCACGAGCGCTGCTCCTGGAGTGGTCGTTCTCGACACGACGTGAGAGGCAGGTGCGAGCTGTCTCGAGGCGGTTCACGACAACGCTTTCGAGTTGGAACCGGAAAGGTGCTGGGTCACGCATCTCCAGCGCGTTTCTCGTCGGCGATGACGCAGTGGGCGGGTTCTTCTCCCTGAACGGCGGACGATTTGGTCAGAACAACAACGTCTTCTATTTCGCGCCCGACGATCTGGAGTGGCAGGACCTGGAGGTTGGCTACTCCGAGTAGCTGCAGTGGGCGTTCGGCGGATCGGTCCATTCTTTCTATGAGGGGCTGCGCTGGGCGGGCTGGGGTGACGAGGTCGGTCGTCTCGCGCCCGACCAGTCGATGCTCATCTCCCCATTCCCCTCGGCCGACGGAGCGCCGTACGAGCAACGCGAGCGAAGCCCCGTTTCTGTCGAAGAGATCTGGTCTCTGTTCGTAGAACGCCTCGGCACGCTGAATCCCTGAGCCGTGCACTTTGCGCTGACCCTCTGGTCGTTGGTCCACGTGCGTGTCAGCTTGCACGCGGGATCCTCGAAGTGCTGGCTCGTCCTGGCCTCCGCGTGCTCCCGGCTGAAGCCCGCCGACGAAGTCTGCTCGCGAAACGCCTACTTCCGTTTCCTCGAACTGACGCCCGCGCCTTCGCCACCGAGCGGGCCCGCCGCGGGCGACTGGAGCTGAAACGTTCAGCGCTGACCCGTCACGGGCGCACGTCGGCGCAGGTCAGCCCTGGCGCTGGCGAGCAATTGCGGCCGATGACGCACTGGCCGGCCGTACACCGAATCGCGCGACAGTCCTGTTCGGTCAGACACGAAGTCTGCGTGATGGAGCACGTGCCGATGCTGCACGTCTGCTGCGGGCAGTCGCTATCGACGAGGCACCCACAGCGTCCGCTCGAACATGGTGGGCGACAGAACCCCATTTCGCAGGTGCCACCATTCACGCACCCCGAGCCACCCGCGCAGGCCAGCGTCGGGTTCGGCGGGCACGGGCTCGTGGCTGAGCAGAAGACCGTCGTCGTCACCGAGACGTCGTCACATGCATACCCAACAGGGCACTGCTGGCCTTGCGAGCAATCGACGCCACACCCGAACGACGCTCCGAGAGCGAGGCAGTAGTTCGACCCCGTTCCGCACGCTGCTGAGGTGCCGCTCACGCAAGCGGCACAGTAGGGGCGTGTCTGAGGGTCGTAGTCGCTCGTGCACGAAACGGAGCCGCCATCGACCGTGCACAGTTCGCCGTAGCGGCATCGACTGCACAGCCCGCCGTCCGACGCGAGGCCACCACCGCAGCCCCGCCGGCCATCGTCGCACTGCCACCAGCCGAAGGAGTGCCGCCGGCAGTGCCGGCGCCAGCGTTTCCACTCAGGCAGGCGCCAACTGTGCAGACGCCGAGCCCGCAACCGACGCACGCAAGCCCACGAGCGCCACACGCGGAGTCCTCTGATCCCGAACGACAGGTGCCAGAAGGGTCGCAACACCCCGCGCACGTGCCGGGGCCACAGCGTTGTCCGCAGGCCGAGAGTTCGGCTCCCACGACGAGCAGCACCACGAAGAGAACGCAGCGACGTGACATGGCTGCGACTGAAGGCGAAGCCCCTGAGCGAGGCAAGCTGGAGTCAGACCGCGCTCAACCGGCTCAACGCGCGCCGACACGCTTCGGCCAACCGCTCGGGGTTGAGGAAGAACGGGGTCGGCCTCGCGCGGCCCGACTGCAGCACCGACAACGCGCGCCGATATTCCGTCGTCGCATCGGCCCGCAGCCCACGTTGATCGAGCAACAACCCCAGGCAGTACCGCGCCGCCGCGAGCTCGGGAGACAGGTACAGCGCCTTGCGCAACCCCGCCTCCGTCTCGCTATCGGGCTGCCCGGCGGCCGACCACTCGAGCACCAGCGAGAAGAGCTCCTCACCTTCCTGCTCGGGAGACTTCGTCTCGACCGTCGACACCTCGACCCGCACCGGCGCTGACGGCCTCGGGACCGGAATCGGAGCGCTCGGCCGGGGCGGAGGAACCGCTCGAACCTCGGGCACGGGCTCCGTTCTCGGGCGATAGAAGAACGTGCCACCCACGCGCAGCGTCTCGAGATCGGCCCGTGGTTTCAGAATCGGTTCGGCCGCCGACAACACGAGCGTTCCACCGGGACGAAGTCGCTCAGCGAGAAGACCAACCGTCCGCTCCGCCGCTTCGGGCGTGAAATAGATGAGCACGTTGCGACAGACGATCACGTCGAAGCCGGTGCCCACCTCGGGAAACGGGTACGGCGTCTCGACCAGGTTGTGCTGCTGAAACCGCGCCTGCGCCGCGAGCTTCGAATCGAGCACGAGCCCGTTCGGTCCCCGCCGAAACCACTTCTCCGAGAGCACCGCCGGCACGCGCCGCATCGCTTCGTCCGAGAACGTCAGCCGCTTCGCCTGCGCCAGCGCGCTCGCCGACAGGTCCGTTCCCAACACGCGGCTGGCCGAATTCGCGCCTACGCGCGCCAGCAACAACAACAACGTCGCCACCTCTTCGCCCGTCGCGCAACCCGCGCTCCACAACTGCAGCGCCCTGCCCGACTCAGCCAACGGCGAAAGCACGTGCCGCTCCAACGCCTCGAGCTGCGGCTCGTCACGAAAGAGATCGGTCTTGTGTACCGAGGCCGCGGCCAACAGCTCGAGCAGCTCCAGCGCCCCGTGCCGTTCTCGCAGCCCGTCGACGAAGACCGGCCAGGCGCGATCGCCACGCAGCCGCTCGGCGCACTGGTGCACGCGCTCACGCTGCTGTTTCGACAACGCGCTGCCACTCCGCTGCGAGACGAGCTCGAAGAGAGCGTCGAGATCGCCCTCCACTCAGGGCCTCGACGGGTCCTGCCCGCGCGCGAGCCGCACCAGCGCCTTGCCCACGTCGTCACCGTGAATCACGTGATCGACCACACCCTTCGCGATCGCCGCGCCGGGCATGCCGAACACCACGCACGACTCCTGGCTCTGCGCGATTGTCTTGCCACCAGCCGCCCGAATCGCCGCCATGCCGTCGACGCCGTCGTTCCCCATGCCGGTGAGGATCACGCCGACGACGCGCTTGCCGTAGGCCTTCGCCGCCGACTCGAGCAGCAGCGTCGCCGAGGGCAGGTGCCCGTCACGGGGCTCACCAGGCATCACCGCCACCCGGCCGCGCGAGGGCACCGTGAGGTGCGAGCCTGACGGAGCGATCAACACGGTGCCCGGCGTCAGCAGATCGCCGTCTTTCGCGCCGCGCACCTTCAGCTTCGCCGACGTGCCGAGCCAGCCGACGAGCGAGTCGGCGAACGCCGCGTTGATGTGCTGCACGATCAACACCGGCGCCGGAAAGTCGGCGGGCAGATCGCTGACGAGCTTGTGCACGACCTGCGGGCCACCCGTCGACGACGCGATGACGACGAGGCCCACCGCAGATGCAGCGCCTGGCGCCACCCCGGGGTCAGGCGTCGAACCGGGCACGGTGAAGGCCGCGGTGATGCCGGTGGTCGCCTTCTTCACGCCACGCAGATGCCGAATCACCTTCACCGTCGAGAGCAACTTCACTTCGCGCGCCAGGTTCCAGGCCTCGGGCCCCGCATCCATCGCGGGCTTCACCTGCAGCGCGAGCGCGCCCGCCGCGAGCGCACGGTGGGTCAGTTCGGGAGCCTGGTTTCGCGGGTCGGCGGTGAGCACCAGAATCGGCGTCGGCGTCTCCGACATGATGCGCTCACACGCCGACAACCCGTCGAGCACCGGCATGTCGACGTCCATGGTGATGACGTTCGGCTTCAGCTCGATCGTCTTCGCGATGGCCTCTTCACCGTTCTCGGCCTGCCCGACGACCTCGACGTCGGGATCTCGCGTGATGGCATCGACGATCAGCTGCCGACACAGCGGCGAGTCGTCGACCACCAGCACCTGGCACTTGCGGCTCATCGTCGTCACTCACTCTCTGCCTACTGCGGTCCCCGAACTCCTGCCACTCGTTCGCCCGACGTTCAGGCGAGCAGCCGCGCGACGACGTCGACCAGATCCTGTCGCACGAGGTCGCCCTTCGTCACGTACCCGTCGGCCCCCGCCTCCATGCCCCGCCTGCGATCCTGTTCGCTGCCGCGTGTCGTGACGATCACCACTGGCAGGCTCTTCAGCGTCGGGTGCACCTTCAGGCGCCTCGTCAGCTCGAGCCCATCGACGGCCGGCATCTCGAGGTCGGTCACGACGGCATCGACCACCTCGCGCGAGAGCCGCTCGAGTGCCTCGGCCCCATCGGCGGCCTGAACGATCTCGTAGCCCACCGACTCGAGCAGCGAGACCAACAGCTCGCGGGTGAGCGGAGAGTCGTCGACCACCAGGACCCGGCGTCTTCGCGCATCGACCCTCGCGCTGACCCGGGCAGCCAGCTTGAGCTCGCGCCCGTGCGCGGTAGCCACGAGGTGTGGCGCCGAGAGCACCATCGCCAGCGTGCCGTCGGGCAGCTGCGTCGCGCCAGAGAGATGCCCGAAGCGCGACAGCAGCCCTCGCAGTGGAAGAATCGCCTGCACGCGCTCATCGAGCACGCGATCGATGCCGATGGCCGCCGTCTGCCCGCGCCCGCGCACCACCAGCACGACCTCTCCGTCAGACACCGGCCGCTCGGGAGCCCCCGCGAGAATCGAGGCGATCGACTGGTACGGCAGCACCACGTCGTCGACGACCACCGCCGGGCGCCCCGCCACTTCGCGAACCTGGGCCGCCTCGACCTGCAGGGCGCGCAGCACGTTCGCCGCCGGCACACAGAACCGCTCGTCGCCCGTCTGCACGAAGAGCACCGGGGCCACCGTCAGCGACAACGGCACCTTCAGCTCGAACGTGGTGCCTTCTCCTGGCGCCGACGACACCGTCACCTCGCCGCCGATCTGCTGCAGGCGCGTCTTGACGACGTCGAGCCCGACGCCACGGCCAGAGACGTCGGTGACCTCGTCCTTCGAGGTGAACCCCGGCAGGAAGACGAGATCGATCGCAGCGAGCTCGGTCAGCCCATCGGCCGTGGCCTGATCGATGAGGCCCTTGCGCACCGCCACCTGGCGCAGCGTCGACGCCGACAACCCACGCCCATCGTCCTGCACCCGCAGCGCGAGCCGTTCACCTTCACGCCGCGCCGACAGCCAGAGCGTCCCCTTCGCGGTCTTGCCCGAGTCGACGCGCTCTTCGCGGGGCTCGAGGCCGTGATCGATCGCGTTGCGCACGAGGTGGAGCAGCGGATCTTTGAGCACGTCGAGCACCGTGCGATCGATGCGTTCGTCTTCGCCGTCGACGCGCAGCTCGACCTCTTTCCCCAGATCTCGCGCGAGCTCACGCACCATGCGCGGGTACGGGTCGAAGAGAATGCCGAGCGGCAGCATGCGCAGCGCCTGAATCTCTTCGGTCAACACCGTCAGCTCGCGCACCTCGTCGGTCTGAATGAGCGTCTGCAGGCGGTTGATGTCGCCAGAGAGCTCCTTCACCTTGCCGAGCCGCGCGGCGAGGGCCTGCGCTTCGGGGCCGAGGTCTTCGGCGAGGCGTTGGAGCACCGCGAGCTCTTTCGCCAGCACCCGCTGCCGCGAAGCGTTCAGCTCCCGGCGCCGCCCGACCTGCTGCAGCGTCGTCACCGCGCTGGTGAGCACCTCGAGGCTCTGCTGGCTGATGCGAATCGTCGCTGCGTCCGAGCTCTGCTGCGGCGAAGGCGGCCTGGCGGCGGGCGCCGCGACGGGACGAGCCTCGGGCGCCGACGGCGGCGGTTGCGGTACCGGTGACGCAGCCGCGGGCACCACCTGCGCGACGCGCGCCTTCTCGGTCGCGATCGCCTGCCCCAACCACTCGAGCAGCCGCGGCAGCTCGACTGGAGCCCCGGGCACCGCGCCGGCCAGGACGCCCACCGCGTCGGAGGCCACGAGCAGCGCGTCGACACTGCCGGGCCCGACCTCGTAGCCGAGCGGCTCGACCGTGCGCACCAGCTCCTCCATCTGGTGCACCAGCGTGTTCACCTCGGCGAAGCCCATCATGCGCGCTTCGCCCTTGAGGCCGTGCAGCTCACGCAGTGACGCCTTGCCCGCCTCGACGTCGGCGCCGGCCTCGAGCGACATGAGCGCGCGGTTCACCTTGGCGAGCCGCTCCACGACGAGCTCACGAAACTGCGCGAGCAGCTTTTCGCGGTTGAGGCTCATGCGCGTTGCTCGAAGCGATTCACCACCTCGGCCAGCACCGTCGAGAGCGCCTGCAGCCGCTCGTTCGCGGCGGTGAGCTGGCGCGTGCTGGCGAGGCTCTGCTGGGTGATGCCCAGAATGTCGGCCATGGCCTCGGCGAGCTGATCGGTGCCCGTCTGCTGCTGCTGCGTCGCGAGGCTGATGGTGCGCACCGCGTCTGACGTCTGCCGCGCCGAGTGGGCGACGCTGGTGAGCGAACGAACGACCTCGTCGGCCAGCGAGGTGCTGCCTTCGGTCAGGGTGCGCGCGCGTTCGGTCGCCTCCGACGTCTGCCGGGTCGCGGCCCGAATCTCGCTGATCAGCTCTTCGACCTCGGCGGTCGACTCGAGCACGTTCTCGGCGAGGCGCCGCATCTCGGCCGCAACGAGCGAGAACCCTCTGCCCACCTCGCCCGCGCGCGTGCCCTCGAGCTCGGCCGACAGGGCGAGCAGATCGCTGCGATCGGCCACGGTGTTGATCACGTCGACGATGCGGCCGATCTGCTGCACGCGGCCCGTCAGGCGATCGACGGCCGCCGCGATGGAGCGGTTGTCCTGGCGCATGCGCTCGATGGCGGCGCGGAACGAGTCGGCGCTCGCGAGGCCCGACTCGGCCGCCTCGAGGGTCTTCTGCGCGAGTTCCTGAACGCTGGCCGCGCTCGACGCGATCTGCCGGGCGCTCTGGGCGAGTTCTTCGGTCGTCGCCGAGGTCTGGTTGAGGGCAGCGGCCTGCTCGGCGGCGCCAGCTTCGGAGTTCTGCGAGGCCTGCTGCAGGGTGCCCGCCGCCTTCGCGATGCCACCGGTGGCCGACGAGAGCTTCATCACCAGGCCGACGAGCCGCTCCTTGAGGCGCGAGAACACGTTGCTGATGAGCCACACCTCGCCGTCACCAGCGATCAGCGCCGCCGCGTCGAGCCGGCCCTTCGCCAGCCCGCTCGCCTCTTCGGCCACGCGCTGGAGCGGATCGGCCAGCAGCCCGCCACCCACCGCCGCCGCCACCGTCGCCATCACCGCGGTCAGCACGATGAGCACCGCCGTCTTCAGCAGCACCATCGCCTGCGCGGCCGCCGCGATGGCGTCTCGGTCTGCCGACGTGCTCGACACCCACCCCTCGATGACGTCGGCGCCCAGCGCGCGCGTCACGTCGATGGCGACGAGCGAAGGCAGCGCGACCATCACGACCGTGAAGGCGACCAGGCGGCTGCGCACCGAGACCGTCGGCGTCTCGAGCGCGCTGACGATGGCGTCAGGAGAGAGGCCTTCGGCGAGCCGCTCCACGACCGCGTGCGAGCGACGGCCGACCAGCAGGCCGACGACCACCGCCGCCATCGGGCCGAACAAGAGGCCCATCATCTCGATGCGCACCAGCAGCGACCACGGCACCAGCTCGATCGACCAGAGCAGCACCGCGACCACCGAGACCGCGATCACCCACATCAGCACGCCGAGCCGCGAGATCTGATCGGGGAAGCGGCGGGCCTCGTCGATGGCCTTGAGGCGGTTCGGCTCGGTGATCGGCAGGCGGCCCGCGGCGAGGCCACGCAGGGTCGCGAGCCGCTGAGAGGCCAACAGCTCGGAGAGGCCGACGCCCACCGACGCGACCGTCACCACCAGAATCCAGAAGGTGCCGATGACGCCCTCGGGGAAGCGGAAGGTGGCCGCGGCGTACTGGGCGGCGAGCAGCGCGACGAGCGAGTTGCCCACCGTCGAGGGCAACATCAACCAGCGCCCCCGGCCGGGCAGCCAGGCGGTCAGGTGCGCCTGCGCCGTCACGAGCGGCCCCCGAAGGTGTCGACGACCTGCTCGAGCTCCTTCGACAGCGTCACCAGCGCGGTCTGCGTGCTGGCCATCTCCTTCGCGCTCTCGACGTTCTTCCGCGTCGAGCGGTTGATGTCCTCCATGGCGGCGACGAGCTGGTCGCTGCCGGCCTGCTGCTGAACGGTGGCGAGGCTGATGCTCTGCATCGCGTCGGCCGACAGGTTCGCGAACTCGACGATGTCGCCGAGCGAGTTGCTCACCCTGGCCGCGAGCGCGGCGCCCGAGTCGGTGGCCTTCACGCCCGCCTCGGTCGCCATCACCGCCGCGTTGGTCGCGTCACGAATGTCCTCGATGAGCCGGGCGATCTCCCGCGTCGACGTCATCACGTTCTCGGCGAGGCGCCGCATCTCGGCGGCCACCAGCCCGAAGCCCTGCCCCACGTCGCCGGCCTTGTGGCCCTCGAGTTCGGCGTTGAGCGCCAGCAGATCGGACTTGTCGGCGATGCCGTCGATGAACTCGATGATGCGGCCGACCTGCTGCACGCGCTTGTTCAACTTCACCACCGAGTCGGCGATGGCCTGGTTGCCGCCACGCACCTCGCCCATGGCCGAGGTGAACGACTCGGCGCTGGCCTTTCCTCCCTGCGCCGCCGCCAGGGTGCCGCGGGCGATCTCCGACACGCGCTGCGCGTTGGCCGAGATCTGCCGGGCGCTGCGGGCGAGCTCTTCGGTCGTCGCCGTCGTGGCCATGAGCGCCGCCGACTGCTCGGCCGCGCCCTGCTCCTGCTGGGTGCCGTTCTCGACCAGCTCTTCGGCCGCTTCACGAATGCCGCGCGAGGCCTCCTTCGCGCCTCCGACGGCGTCGAGCAGGTGCGCCTCCATCGCCGTCATGGCGGTCGCGGCGGCCCAGATCTCGTTCTCGGCCACCACGAGGCGCCCACGCTCGTAGCGCCCCTTGGCGAGCCGCTCGGTCTCCTGCCCGAGCTTGTTGAGCGGGTCACCGAGCACGCTGCCCGAGAGCCACCCGCACAACACCACCATGAAGACCGTCACCAGCCCCAGGCCCGACAACGCGCCGAACCCCTCGGCCTCCTGCGCCTGCATCACGGCGCGCGCGCTGGCGACGTCTGGCTGGGCACGCACCCGCTCGAAGATGTCGTTCGAGCGCGCGAGGCTGGCGTCGGCCACCATCATCATCGGCGTCAACACCGCGACCGCCGCGTACAGCACCAGCCGCCGACGAAGGGCGTACTGAACCGGCACCGCGCGCGCGAGCGCCTCGGGGCTCAACCCTGCGGCCACCAGCTCGTGCAGCACCTTCCGGGCGCGGGGCAGCACGAGAAGGTTGGCCATCACGGCGGTGATGGGGCCCACCAGCAGGCCCACGAGCCCGATGCGGACGGCCACCATCGCCGGTGGGTGGGCCACCGCGTACCAGAGCGCCGCGATCAAACCGCCCCCGAACACGAACGCGAACAGCGCCAGGAAGAACGTGGTGGTGGCGGCCTGCGAGGCCTCGCGCGCGGCCTGCTCCAGGCTCGCAGGGCTGGGGGCCATGGAGCCGTCACCCAGCCCGCGAATCGTCTTCAGCCGTGACTGCTCCCAGAAGTCGGCGCTCACGTTGAGCACCACGACGACCACGGCGACCAGGCCCGCGTACCAGCGTCCGGTGCCTTCGGGGAGCGAGAGCACGCTGGCCACGTACGAGACGCCGATCACCACGCCGAGCGGCGCGGCGATCGTCGAGGGGTTGGTGATCCACCGGCTGCGGCCCTTCGGCAGAGGTGTCGTCATCGCGACCTCGCTTCGAGGTACCCGAGCAGGCGATCGAGGGCGACCAGCGGCCACAACGTTCCCGACAGCTCGACGAAGCCGGTCAGCGCGCCGTGCGCCGTGTTCACCAGCGCGGCAGGCACGGGCAGCACCTCGAGGCCGGTGGTGGCGAGCACGTCGATGGTGTCGAACCGAATGAGGCGCCCCAGGCACTGCAGGGCGCGGCCGGTCGGGTCGGAGCTGCCGCCGAAGGCGATGCCCGCGTCCCACACGTGGCCTTCGGCGGTGGAGATCGCGTCGACCTGATCAGCCGAGACGGCGAGGCGGGCGCCCGAGACGACGCACAGCACCACCCCGTCGACCGAGGCCACGCTCAGCGCCCCCTCGAGAGGTACTCGAGCAACCCTTCAGGCTCGATGGCCGCGCACTCACCTGCTGGAACCCGCGCAGGGCCGTGCATGAAGGCGAGCGCGCCCGATTCTCCGAGCCGCGGGGGCGTGCCGTCGATGGGTGCCACGCCGATCACCTTCGTCGCCGTGAAGGCCATGGCCCCCTTGCCGACGCGCACCAGCACCACGCGCTTGAAGACCTCGTCGACGGGCTTGCCGATGAGCCGCGCGAGATCGATCACCGGCAACACCTCGCCGCGGTGCGCGAAGACGCCAAGCAGGTGGGGCGCCGCGCCAGGCACGCGCGTCAGCACTGGCAGGTTCACGACCTCAGACGCCCGCTCGGCGGGAACCGCGTACAGGCTGCCCCCGCACGCGAAGACCAGATGTCCCCTCGGTGCCTCCGCCATGGGCCACGGCTTTCAGCACAGGTTTGCTTCGGCGGAAAGCAGTCGATACACGGGGCCCGATGCAGAGTCTCTTCGCCGAGCTGAAGCGGTACGTCGGGTTCACCGAGACCGACGAGCGGCTCTTGCGAGAGCTCGAGCCGACCGTCACGCCGGTCTTCCCCGAGACCATCGACGCCTTCTACGCCCAGGTGCTCGCGCACGACGAAGCCCGCGCCGCGCTCGAGCGCGGGGAGCGGCGCGTCGGCCAGCTGAAGGTGACGCTCCGGCAGTGGATGGCGGAGCTCTTTCGCGGCCCGTGGGACGAGGCCTACCTCGAGCGGCGCGCGCGCATCGGCTCCATGCACGTGCGCATCGGCCTGCCGCAGCACTACATGGTGACGGCCATGAACCTGGTGCGGCAGCACCTGCTGGGCGCGGTGCCGATGCCCAGCCACGTTCACCACCGCGTCGCGCTCGAGCGCGTGCTCGATCTCGATCTCGCGATCATGCTCCACACCTACCGGCAAGATCTCGAGGCCCGTCAGGTTCGCGCCGAGCGCCTCGCCACCTTCGGGCAGCTCGTCGGCAGCATCGGGCACGAGCTGCGAAACCCGCTCGGCGTCATCGAGACCAGCCTCTACGTGCTCAAGTCACGCAACGACGCCGACCCGCGCGTCGTCAAACACCTCGATCGCATCGCAGGTCAGGTGAACATCGCGAACGACATCATCACCCAGCTGCTCGATCTCATTCGCGATCGGCCGCTGGGCCGCCAGCGCGTCAGCCTCGACGAGCTCTTCGCCGATCTCACCCAGGCCATCGTCAAGCCCGAGGGCGTGTCGCTCGAGGTCCCCAAGGGCCCGCTTCCCCAGCTTTCGGGCGACCCGATTCAGCTTCGCCAGGTGTTCCTCAACCTGCTCGACAACGCCATTCATGCAGCGGCGCCTCAGGGCCGCGTGAAGGTGTCGCTGGTGAAGGTCGGGCCGTCGGTCGACATCACCGTGGAAGACAGCGGCCCGGGCATCGACCCGTCGGTGGTCGGCCGTCTCTTCGAGCCCCTCGTGACGACGAAGCCCAAGGGCATCGGGCTGGGGCTCGCGCTGGTCAAGCGCATCGTCGACAGGCATGGCGGTATGATCGAAGCAACGCGCGGAGAGCTCGGGGGGGCCCGGTTCACCGTTCGACTCCAGGAGGCCACCTCATGATTCGTCACTACCTTCTCGTGGACGACAACGAAGCGTTCGCTGAGAACCTCGCTGAGATTCTTCGCGACACGGGCGCCGAGGTCGACATCGCCCTCGACGGGCCGAAGGCGATCGAACGGGTGAAGACCCGACGCTATGACGCGCTCGTCACCGACATGCGCATGCCGGGCATGAACGGCGCCGAGCTGTTGCGCGAGCTGCGGAAGATCGACGTCGAGCTGCCCGCGGTGCTGCTCTCGGCGTACAGCCAGGAAGATCTGCTGCGCATGGCGCGGCGTGACGGCCTGCTCGCGGTGCTCTCGAAGCCGCAACAGATCCCCCGGCTGATCCAGATCCTCGAGTCGGCGCGCCGTGGTGGCGCGGTGGTGCTGGTCGAAGACGACATCGCGCTGGCCGACAACCTGTCAGAGGCGCTGGCCTCGCGGGGGCTCACCGCCGTCACCGCGGCCGACGTGAAAGAGCTGAGCCGCGTCTCGGCGCGCCCGTTCGCGGTGCTCGTCGATCTGAAGCTGCCCGACGCCGGCTTCGGCGAGGCGCTCCAGCGCGTGCACGAGCGCTGGCCCGGCATTCCCACCATCGTCATGACGGCGTTTCGTGACGAGGCGCAGGCCGCTGGCGCGCAGGAGTGCTTCTTCAAGCCCTTCGACACCGCCACCGTGCTCAACCGCCTCGAGGCCCTGTACCGCGAGTATCAACCCACGTGACCGCCCGACTGCTGCTCGTCGAAGACAACCGCGCCTACGTCGAGAACCTGCGAGAGATCTTCGAAGAGCTCGGCCACGAGGTGCGCTCGGTGGGCTCGTGCGGTCAGGCGCTCGAGGTCGGTCGAGCCTGGGTGCAGGTGGCGCTGGTCGATCTCAAGCTGCCCGATGGCGATGGCACGGCGCTCGCTGTCAAGCTGAAGGACGAGAACCCCGACTGCGAGGTGATTCTGCTGACGGGCCACGCCTCGGTGGAGTCGGCCGCCGAGGCCGTACGGGCCGGCGTCTGGGCGTACCTCATCAAGCCAACGCCGGTACCCGACCTGCTCTCGACGCTCGACAAGGCCGTACGTCACGTGCAGGCCCAGCAAGAGAAGCGCGAGCTCGCTCGCCGGGCGCAGGTGGCCGAGAAGCTCGCCGCCGTAGGCACCCTGACGGCGGGGCTGTCTCACGAGATTCGCAACCCGCTCAACGCGGCCGGCCTGCAGCTGTCGGTGCTCGAGCGCCGGCTGCGCAAGCTCGACCCCGCGACGCAGGGCCCGCTGCTCGAGCCCCTGACGCTGGTGCGCGACGAGATTCGGCGCCTCGAGCACATCTTGCAGGACTTCCTGCAGTTCGCGCGGCCGCTCCACCTCTCGCCGAAGCCGCTCGCGCTCGGGCCCGTGCTCGAGAAGGTGATCGCGTTCATCGGAACCGACGCCGAGCGCCGCAAGGTGAAGCTCGAATCAGACATCGCGCAGGCCGGCGCCGTGTTGGGTGACGGCGATCAGTTGCGGCAGGTCTTCATGAACCTGCTGCTCAACGCCTTCGACGCGACGCGCGAAGGCGGCCACGTGAAGCTCTCGGTCAATCAGCAGCCCACCACCATCGACGTGCACATCGATGACGACGGGCCGGGTGTGCCCGTCGAGCAGCTCGATCGCATCTTCGAGCCGTTCTTCACCACCAAGTCGACGGGCTCGGGGCTGGGCCTGCCGATCACCCACACGATCGTCACGCAGCACGGTGGCACCATGTCGGTCAGCCGGGCGCCGCTGGGTGGCGCCCGCTTCACCGTCTCGCTGCCGCGCGCGCCCGATCAGAGCTGAAGCAGCTCGAGCCCGAGGCGCTGCAGCTCGACGCGAACCTGCGCCCGACGCTCGGCCCATGGCTCGCCTGGCTCGACGAGCGCGATCACCAGCGGCAGCAGCCCCGCCACCGACGGAACGCCTCCGGCGGCTGCCAGCAGTTCGAGCGCCCACCCACCGGCCACCCTGTGAAACACGACCGCCGGCGCGTCGAGCTCGAGCCGGCGCAAGCCCGTGTTCGAGAGCAGCGAACGAATCGTCGCGACGTCGCCGAGCCCTTCGACGCGCAGCGACTCGAGGCGGCCGAGCACCCGCGACAGCTTCGACAATGCCCCCGGCAACCGCTCCCGCTCGCCCTGCTGAAGCGCGAGCTCGAGGTGCCGTAACGCGGGTGCGTCGAGATCGACCAACGCTGGTAGTGAGAACGTCGAGCTCCAGCGCACCGAGAGCCGCGCGAGCCGCCGGAACGGCCATTGGCGCCGGCTCAGCAGGGGCAGCACCTCGTCGCCGGTCACGAAGAGCGCCTCGAGACCGCGCAGCTCGGTGCCCACGAGGAACGCCGGCGCGCTGCCTGCCAGCTCGGTGAAGGTGTTCCACGCGGGGTGCCCCGTGAGCGCGTCGCGCAGCGCCGGGGTGGCGAAGCTGACGGCGCCTGCCGAGGGGAAGCCACGCGAGAACCGCTCGGTGCCCGTGGCGACGGCGGGCGCGAGCGGCCCCAGCCACTGACGACCGAACCGACGAACGAGCGCGGTCGCGCGCGCGCGCACGTCGCTCGACGGGTTCGGCTCGAGTTGCAGCGTCAGCAACTCGGCGCGCGGGTCACCCTGCTGCTGGAGCCAGTCGCCGTAGACGAGCCGCGGCTCGTCGAGCTCGGGCGACTGGTAGACGAGGCTGAGCAGCGCGTCGCTCGAGCTCACCCTGGCCGGCGATCAGTTGGGCTCGTGGTGATCGTCTGACGGAATGGGCGCGCCCGCGTCCTGCTGCGCGTACTCCTTGAGCCGGTACTGAATCTTGCGCACCGAGATGCCCAGAATGTCGGCCGCCCGCGAGGTCGAGCCGTCGACCATCTCGAGCGTGCGCAGAATGGCCTCGCGCTCGATCTCGTAGAGCGTCGCGCCGGGAATCAGCGAGTCGGGGCTGCGATCTTTCGGGCGTGGGCCACGCAGCGTCGCCGGCAGATCGTCGCTGGTGAGCTCGTTCTCGCGGGCCAGCACGACGGCGCGCTCCACCACGTTCGACAGCTCGCGCACGTTGCCCGGCCAGTCGTACGACAGCAGCGCGTTGAGCGTGCCGGGCGCCAGGCCCTTCACCGTCTTGCCGTGCGCGTCGTTGTACTTCTCGATGAAGTGGCTCACGAGCGATGGAATGTCTGACTTGCGCTTGCGCAGCGGCGGCAGCGTGACGCTCACGACGTTGAGGCGGTAGTAGAGATCTTCGCGAAACTTGCTGGCCTTCACCTCGGCCGCGAGATCCTTGTTCGTCGCCGCCACCACGCGCACGTCGACCTTCAGGGTCTGGGTGCCGCCGACACGCTCGAACTCCTTCTGCTGCAGTACGCGCAGCAGCTTCACCTGCAGCGCCGGCGTCACGTCGCCGATCTCGTCGAGAAAGAGGGTGCCTCCATCGGCCAGCTCGAAGCGGCCCTCCCGTTTACCCGCCGCGCCGGTGAAGCTGCCCTTCTCGTGACCGAAGAGCTCCGACTCGAGCAGCGTCTCGCTCAACGCCGCGCAGTTCACCTTCACGAACGGCTTGTCACGCCGCTGCGACTCTTCGTGAATCGCCTGGGCGATGAGCTCTTTGCCCGTACCCGACTCGCCGAGCACCAGCACCGTCGCCTTCGTCGGCGCCGCGCGTTTGACGACGTCGAACACGGCCTGCAGCTCGCCGCTCTCGCCGACGATGTTGTTGAAGCGGTGCTTCTCGTGCAGCCGCTCCCGCAGCAACGCGTTGTCGCGTCGCAGCTGCCGGGTCTCGAGCGCCTTCTCGAGCTTCACCAGCACCGCGCTCACGTCGACGGGCTTGGTGATGTAGTCGTGCGCACCGGCACGCATGGCCTCGACGGCCGTCTCGATGCTGCCGAACGCCGTCACCATGATGAACAGGTTGTCGAAGCCGTCGGCGCGCGCCTTCTTCAGCAGCTGCAGGCCGTCCATCTTCGGCATCTTGATGTCGCAGAGCACCGCGTCGGGGTTCGTCTGCGTCAGCTTCTCGAGGCCCGCTTCACCATCGGCGGCTTCGACGACGTCGTAGCCCTCCTCACGGAGGATCGTCGTGAGCCCTTCACGTGCGTTCTGCTCGTCGTCCACCACGAGGATTCGATGTGCCATGAGTGCATTTCCTGCGCGCCTCTGGAGGCGGCGGCAATTTCTGCGAGATGGTTAGCGGACCACGAGAATCGGGCGTTTGCAGATGTGGACGAGTCGGTCCGTCACGCTGCCTACCAGCATCCGAGCCACCGCGCCCCGTCCCTTCGAGCCGACGACGACCAGGTCGAACGCGCCCTGCTCGGCGATGTCGGCGAGGCGCTCGGCCGGCGAACCCGTGACGTTGAGCCGGTCGCACGTGATGCCGGCCTCGGCGACGGCCTCTTCCAGCAACCGCTCTCCGGCCTGCACGGCCTCGTCGGTCCACGGCTGAACGCCGAACGGAACCTCGGGCGGCACGAACGTCGGAGGCACCACGTGAGCCAGGGTGAGCTCGGCGTGCAGGCCCTTCGCGAGCGTCACAGCAGTGCGCACGGCGTGCATCGCCGCTTCTGAACCATCGATCGCCACGAGGATCTTCTTCACGGTGCTCCTCCGGCTGGGGGCCTCGCTACAAGGCTTTGCACATGTCGGGCCGAGGGCGACATCGTGGCCGTCTGCTTGCTACCGAAGGCAGTCATGCGCCCCCTCCTGCTGACCGTCGTGGTGCTGTCGCTGTCCCCCGCCCTCGCAGACGAGAAGTCACCCAAGAAGGAGCCGAAGACCGAGAAGATCGACAAGGTCGAAAAGGCGCCGCCGGTGCTCAACGAGCTCGCCCGCCAGCTGCTGCGCCGCCGCATGGAGCGTCACGGCCGCGATCTCAACCAGCTCTCGTCAGGCGTCGTGCTGCTGAGGCGCGAGGTGGTGCTCGCCGTGGCCCAGACCATCTCGAGCGAGCCCCGCATCACCAGGCCGCTGCCTGACTCGCGCGACGAGCTCAACGGCGCCCTGCCCGAGCGCTTCTTCGTCTTGCAGGACGAGGTTCGCGAACGCGCAAAAGCCCTCACCGAGGCCGCAAAGAACCGCGACGACGCCGCCGTGGCTGAGGCCTACGGGCGCACCATTCAGACGTGCGTGGCCTGCCACGTCAGCTTCCTCACCCCCACGGAATGAGTTGAGAAGCGGTGGAACCGGGCGTACCAAGCCTTGACCAGAGGCAAGGTTTCGGGCTGGGCGGCGCCGCCACGAACTTGGTGGTTCACGAATTGCACGAAGGTACGTCGCATGTCGGGCGGGAACCACCACGTTGGGTATGGCACAGGGATGACGGCCGACGCCCGTCGTGCCCTGGTGGCTCGTCGCGAGGTGCTGCGCGGTCAGTCGTCCACCGATGCCCTTCAGATGGAGTTGCGAGACATCGAAGAGGCGCTACTACGCATCGACGCCGGAACCTGGGGGCGTTGCCTGCAGTGCGGAGGGGCCATTGGCCGCGATCGGCTGCGCGCGGTGCCCGACGCGAAGTTCTGTGTTTCGTGCGGCCGGTGACGCTCAGAGCCCCAGCTGCTTGGCGATGATCTCGTTCATGATCTCGCTGGTGCCGCCACCGATCGGGCCGAGCCGCGCGTCGCGCCAGTGCCGCTGAATGTCGTACTCCATCATGTAGCCCGCGCCGCCGTGCAGCTGCAGGGCGCGATCGGCCAGCTTGCAGCACATCTCGGTCGCGTACTTCTTCGCCATGGCCGTGGGCCCCAGCGCCCACTCGCCGGCCGCGTGAAGCCGCAGCGCGTGGTACGTGAGCTGCCGCGCCGCCTCGAGCTCGGTCGCCATCTCGGCCAGCTCGTGCTTCACCACCTGGAACTTCGCCACGCTCTGCCCGAAGGCCTGCCGCTCGGTGACGTACTTCTGGGCCAGCTCGAGAATGTCCTGGGCGGCGCCCACCGAGCCGAGCGCGAGGGTGATGCGCTCCCAGACGAAGTTGCCCATCACCTGGGCGAAGCCGTCGTTCTCGACGCCGAGCAGGTTCTTCACCGGCACGCGGCAGTCGTCGAAGAAGAGCTCTGCCGTGTCGCTCGCCCGCCAGCCCAGCTTCTTGAGCTTCTTCGAGACCCCGAAGCCGGGCGTGCCCTTCTCGACCACCAGCATCGAGAGGCCCTTGTGGCCCCGTGACGGGTCGGTTTTCACCGCCGCGATGACGTAGTCGGCCACCACGCCGTTGGTGATGTACGTCTTCGAGCCGTTCACCACATAGTGATCGCCCTCGCGTCTGGCCGTCGTCTTCAGCGCCGCGACGTCACTGCCCGCGCCCGGCTCGGTGACGCCGAAGGCCCCGATCTTCTCGGCGCGAATCGCGGGCGCGAGGAAGCGCTGCTTGAGCTCGTCGTTGCCGAACAGATGCAGCGGGCCGGTCGCGATCGTCGCCTGCGCCCCCAGCCCCGCCGCCACACCGCCCGAGCGGCACTTCGAGAGCTCTTCGTGCAGCACCGCTTCGTAGAAGTAGCCGGCGTTCGAGCCGCCGAAGCGCTCGTCGTACTTCAGCCCGAAGAAGCCCTGCTCGGCCGCCTTGAGGTACAGCTCGCGCGGAAAGCCCTCGGCCTCTTCCCAGGCGTTCACGTTGGGCAGAATCTCGCGCTCGACGAAGGCCCGCACGGTGCGCCGGAAGGCCTCGTGCTCCTCGGTGAAGGTGGCAAAGCCGCTGCTCATGGTGTTCTCCCGGTGCTGGTCAGGTCGTGCGCGTCGACCCGTCTGCTTCGTTGCGTTTCGGAGTTCTTCTACGTAAAAGCGCCCCCGGTTCGGCGGCATAGCCAAGTGGTAAGGCAAGGGTCTGCAAAACCCTCATCCCCCGGTTCGAATCCGGGTGCCGCCTCTCAAACGCCCGAAGTTGCCTGCCTCACGGCCGGCACTTCGGGCTTCGTCGTTTCCGGGTGCCTGTGTTTCGTGGAGCGCTGCTCGTCACCCTCTGTGCCGCCTGCGCGCACGCGGGGGCTCCGGCCGATGTGCCGATGCCGCCGCCACCCGCGTTGAAGCCGTCGCCCGCCGACGCCGGAGTCACAGCCCGCACCGCCGACCTGCCTCCCGCTCCCGGCGCGGCCGAGTCGCGCCGACTCGACTTTCGCAACGGAGCGCCGGTCATTCCCGTGCGGCTGATGGAGGGCAACGCCGCCGTCTCGTTCGGCTCGAAGGGCCGTCTGCGGTTCCGCGTGTCGTCGGTGGTGGAGCGGCAGCCCGTCGAGAAGGTGGTCGAAGGGCCCGCCGGCACCGACTGGCAGGTGAAGCTGGTGAAGGGCGCTCCGGCCGAGCTCGTCGCGCGAATTCAGATCGCCGAGGTGGCCTTCAACGACAAGGTGGGCCTCGCCGCCGCCCAGCAGGAGTGGACCGAACGAGGCCTCTCGACGAAGCCGCAGGTGCTGGGCGCGCTCTACGGCATTGCCGGCAAGGTGATCGACACGCGGCGCTACGTGCTCGTCGTCGATCAACCGCCGGCGCCGCCCCCTTCGCTCGCCGGCCAGCAGGCCGAGATCCTCACGAAGTACCAGGTGCGCACCTCGCTGCTCGAAGAGGTGAAGACCGCGCAGAAGGCCACGCTCGAGCTCCTCGATGGAAGCGGCGCGGTGATCGCGACCGCCCAGGACAAGCTGGTGGCCGAGTCGCTCGACGGCACGCCCATCGACGTCAAACGCGTCGAGTTCGGCGTCGGCTACGACTTTCACAACTTCGAAGATCGGTCGTACCGCGGCGCGATTCAGTTCTCGCCCGATCGCACCGGGCGCATCGCCGTCATCAACCAGATCGGCATGGAGGACCTGCTGAAGGGCCTGGTGCCCTCGGAGATCTTCGCGAAGGCACACCTCGAGGCGCTGAAGGCCCAGGCCGTCACCGCGCGCGCCGAGGTGCTCGCGAAGGTGGGCCTCAAACACGTGGCCGACCCGTACTTCCTGTGCACCGAGCAGCACTGCGCCGTGTACCGCGGCGTCTCGGGAGAAGCGGCCACCACCAACGCCGCCGTCGACGCGACTCGCGGAGAGATGTTGTTCGATCTCGAAGGCCGCCTCGTCGACGCCGTCTACAGCGCCGTCTGCGGTGGCCACACCGAGCACAACGAGATCGTCTGGGGCGGCGTTCCGAATCAGGCGCTGCGCGGCGTGCCCGATCTGCTCCCGGGGAAGCCCGCGACCCCCAGCCCGAGCAAGGACCTGAAGGGCTTTCTCACGACCGAGGGAGCGTACGCGTGCCGGCTGTCGACCTTCGCTGCGCCCACCAAGTTCCGTTGGGAGAAGCGCTTCACCTCGAAGGAGGTCGACGACAAGCTCGCCCAGTTCTCCATCGGCCGGGTGATGGCGATGACGGTGAGCGAGCGTGGCGTCTCGGGGCGCGCGCGGCTGCTGCAGGTCTCGGGTGAAGAAGGCGCCACCACGATTCGCGGAGAGCTCGTCATTCGTCGCCTCTTCTCGAACCTCAACAGCGCCATGTTCGAGGTGAAGGCCGAACGCGACGGCAAAGGCCGACCCAGCGCGTGGGTCTTCACTGGGGGTGGCTGGGGTCACGGCGTCGGCATGTGCCAGACGGGGGCGATCGGCCGCGCCGAGGCCGGTCAGACGTACCAACAGATCCTCGAGCACTACTTTGGCGGAGCCACCGTCAGCCGGGTCTATTGACCCCAAGCCCACCCGCCTGAATTCACTGCCTTTTCGGGCCCTGTCGTGGCGACGCGCCAGCGTTATGCTTCGAGCCCGTGCTGTTGGTTCCCCGCCACGACGCGCCGAAAGAGCCGAACCTGCTCCGGGCCGGTCTGGCCCTCGTGTTCGCCCTGGCGGGCCACGGCGTGATGTTGCTGGTGCTGCTCTTCCTCTCGCACCTGAAGTTGGACACGCCACCGCTCAAACGGCAGGGCCGCGTCGCCGCTCGTCCCGTCGCCTTCAGGCCGCTCACCGCCGCGCAGTTCGAGAAGAACCGTGGGCCCGATGCGCCCGCGCTCGCGAGCAAGGCGAAGGAGCGGCCCGAGAAGAAGAAGGTCGAGAAGAAGGTGCCCGAGCAGGCTCCGGGTCAGGTCGTCGACGTCGCTCCGGGCAACGGTGAGGTCTCGCCCGACGCGAAGTTCGCCGCCGAGACGAACAACAGCGTGAAGAAAGAGACGCGCGCGAAGGAGCAGACCGCGTTCTATCGCAACGCCATGCCCCAGCGGACCTCGACGAAGGCCGTCGACGCGAAGGGCACCGACCCCGTCGAGCAGGCCATCGAGAGCGGCAACAACGGCGTCGGTCAGGACGATCGCCCGCTCACCGAGCAGCCCAAAGCGATGGCGATCGAAGTGCCGAACCAGAAGGCGCAGTCGGAGCTCACCATCAAGGCCCCCACCCTCGGCGCGGGCGGGCCCGTCATCGCGAACCGCACCGAGACCGAAGCGATGAAGGGCAACTCGAACCGGCTCAACCTGCAGATGGGCATGGTGGGCGCACAGACCGACGGCAGCGAAGGCCGCAAGGGGCTCGAGGCTGGCGTGAACCTGCTGCCCTCGCCATCGGTGCTCGACTCGGTCTCTGGCGCGGCGGCCAACGATCACCTGCAAGACGTCGATGAAGGCGAGGGCACGTACCTCAACACCCGCGAGTGGAAGTACGCCTCGTTCTTCAACCGCGTGAAGCAGTCGGTTGGCCAGCACTGGAACCCGAACGCCCAGCTGCGCCTGCGCGACCCGACCCTGCAGATCTACGGCGGCCGCGATCGCCAGACGTTGCTGCAGGTGACGCTCACGCCCGATGGGCACCTGAAAGAAGCGTGGGTCGAGAAGTCATCGGGCCTCGACTTCCTCGATCTCGAAGCGGTGAAGGCCTTCGAGCGGGCGCAGCCGTTCCCCAACCCGCCAGCGGGCCTCATCGCGACCGATCAGACCGTGCACTTCCAGTTCGGCTTCTATCTCGAGATGGGTGGCCGCCCCGGGCTGCGCCTCTTCCGCGCGCAGGACTAGTCGGCCGGCACGCCCGCGGGAATTCGCGCCTCGAACGTCGTGCCCTTGCTGGGGCGCGACTTGAACGAGATCGTGCCGCCGTGCTCCTCGACGATCTTCTTCACGATCGCCAGGCCCAGGCCCGTGCCGTTCTTCTTGCCCGAGGTGACGAAGCTCTCGAAGAGCCGATCGGCGATCGACTCGGGAACACCGTTGCCCGTGTCGGCGGCGCGGAAGATGACGTCGTCTCCTTCGCGCTCGCAGGTCAGGGTGAACTTGCCGCCGTCGGGCATCGCGTCGATGGCGTTGCGGGCAAGGTTCAGAATCACGCGCTTCATCTTGTTCTCGTCGAAGCGCGCCGCGCCCGTGTAGGTCGTCACGACCTTCAGCTCGGCCTTCGACTGCTCGAACTCGCGGGCCAGCTGCTCCTCGAGTTCACGCATGAAGACGTGCAGGTAGACGCGGCGCAGCAGCACCGACTTCTCGCCACGCGCGAAGGCGAGCGTCTCTTTCTGCATCGCCGCCACGTGATCGAGCTGCGCGAGAATCGACTGCGCCATCTCGCGGCGGGCGGAGTCGGTCGGCTCTTCGGCCATCATCTCGGCGTACCCGGCGATCACCGTGAGCGGCGTGCGCAGGTCGTGGAGCACGCCCGCGAGCATCTGGCCGATCGACGCCATGCGCGCCTTGCGCTCCTGCTCCTCGCGGCTCTGGCGTGACGCGAACGCGCGGCCGATCTGCCCGGCCAACAGCACCGCCAGCCGCTCGTCGGCCTCGCTGAACCCACCCTTCTTGTTCAGCAGCTCGAGCGACCCCAGGCGGCCCTCGTCACCCGGAATGGGAACGCAGAGCACCGCGCCGATCGCCACGCCCAGCTTGCGGGCGATGGTCTTGTCGTAGTGCTCGCTGTCGTCGGCGCGCTCGACGCGCACCGTCTGCCCCGTCATGGCGACGTAGCCGGCGATGCCCTGCCCCGTCTTGAGCCGCACCGACGTCAGCGCGTCGCTCTTCTCGCCCTTGGTGTTGCGGAAGTAGAGGCTGTCGCGCTCCTCTTCGGCGACGAGAATGCTGCCCGCCTTCGCGCCGACCGAGTCGATGGCCGTCTGAAGGATGCGCTCGAGCAGATCGACGTGCTGATCGCTCGACGACGCGGCGCGCTCGAGGCCGTACAGCAGATCGAGCTCGCGCACGCGCTGCGCCAGCTCGTCGCTGCGAGCGCGCAGCTGATCGAGCAGTAGCACGTTGTCCAACACGGCGGCGATCTGGGTGGCGACCCCCTCGACGAGGCTGCGATCGTCGGCGGTGAAGGCGTCGACCTTGCGGTGCAGCACCTCGAGCACGCCGAGCACCTTGCCGCTGACGTGCCGCAACGGCGCAGCGATGATCGAGCGCGTGCGAAAGCCCGACTGGCGATCGATGTCGGGGTTGAAGCGCACGTCGGCGTAGGCGTCTCCGAGCAGCAGCGTCTTGCCCGAGCGAAACACGTGACCTGCGATGCCGGCGTCGACCGGCAGGCGCAACTCTTTGATCGAGGCGCCCTTGAGCACCCGCGACCAGAGCTCGTTGGTCTTCGCGTCGTGCATGAACAGCGTCGCCGCTTCGGCCTCGAGCAGGCCGGTCAACCGATCCATCACGGTGCGCAGCAGGGCGTCGACGTCACGCGCCGACGAGAGCTGCGTGCCGACGTCGATGACGGCCGAGAAGCGCTCGTTCTGGCGCGAGACAGCCTGCTCCAGCTCGTTCAACTTGGCCGCCAACCCGCTCACCAACGCGCCGGGGTCGGTGCGAACTCTCGTACGATCCGTCATGCGGCGGCCACCTTACCCTCGGGTCTTTCCGATCTGACGCACAATGTCAGTGCGCAGCCGCCCACGACAGCCCGTGGCCCACGTCGACGAGCAGCGGCACACGCAGCTCGGCCGCCTTCGTCATGACCTCACGCACGAGCGGCTCGATGGCCGAGAGCTCGTCGTCGGGCACCTCGAAGAGCAGCTCGTCGTGCACCTGCAGCAGCATGCGGCTCCTGAAGCCGACGAGGCGTTTGTCCATCTCGAGCATGGCGCGCTTCACGAGATCGGCGGCGGTGGCCTGAATGGGCATGTTGATCGCGGCGCGCTCGGCGGCCATGGCGATCGACCGGTTGCGGCTGACGATCTCGGGCATGTAGCGGCGGCGGCCGAAGAGGCTCTCGACGTAGCCCGTCTTCTTCACCTTCAGCACGGTCTCGTCGATGTACTGCGCGATGCCGGGGAAGCGCGCGAAGTAGCGATCGATGATCGACTTCGCCTCTTCGACGGGAATGCGCAGACGCGCAGAGAGGCCGTGCGGTGACAGGCCGTAGGCGATGCCGTAGTTCACCATCTTCGCGGCGCGGCGTTGTTCGCCGGTCACCTCGGCCTCGGGCACCTGGAACACCTCGGCGGCCGTGCGCACGTGCACGTCGGCGGCTTCGGCGAAGGCCTTCACCAGCCCGTCGTCGTGCGCCATGTGCGCGAGAATTCGCAGCTCGACCTGCGAGTAGTCGGCCGAGACGAGCACGTGGCCTGGCGCCGCGACGAAGGCGCGCCGAATCTGTTTCCCCAGCTCGGTGCGAATCGGAATGTTCTGCAGGTTCGGGTTCGTCGACGAGAGTCGGCCCGTCGCGGTCGCCGCCTGGTGGAAGGTGGTGCGCACACGGCCATCGGCGCCGATGAGCGTGGGCAACGTGTCGAGGTAGGTGCTCTTGAGCTTGGCGACGTTGCGGTACTCGATGATCGCGTTCGGCAGCGGGTGCTCTTCGGCCAGCTTCTCGAGCACCTCGTGATCGGTCGACGGCCCGGTCTTGTTCCGCTTGAGCACGGGCAGCTTGAGCTCTTCGAAGAGCACCTGCGCGAGCTGGGGCGGCGAGCCGACGTTGAACTCGCGGCCCGCGTGTTTGTAGACCTCCTGCAGCAGCTGCTCACACGAGGCGTCGACCTGGGCCGAGATCTCCTCGAGCGCGTCGCGATCGATGAGCACGCCGGCCTGCTCCATGCGCGCGAGAATCGCGATGAGGGGAAACTCGAGCTCCTTCGCCACGGCGGCCAGGCCCACGCCTTCGATCTCGGTCCACAGATCTTCCGCGAGGCGTCCGATGGCGTCGGCGGCCGCCCCGAGCGCCGGAGCCACCTGCCCTGCGCTCAACTGCGTCACCACCACGTGATCACGCCCGCCGAGCAACGAGGCGACGGTGGGCAGCTCCTGACGCAGCCGTTCGCGCGCGAGATCGGTCAGCGCGTGCTCCTTGCGCGAGGGGTTGAGCAGGTACGAGAGCAGCTCGACGTCTGCCCACACGTGCCTCGGCTCGAGCCCCAGCCGGCGCATGACGTGCAGCAGGCCCTTGGCATCGTGGGTCGCGAGCTCACAGTCGGTGCGACTGAGCGCGGCGGCGAGCGCGTCTCTCACCTCGGCAGCGCCGCACGTGCGCACGTCGACGAAGAACACGCCGTCGCCCTGCAGCGCGAGCCCGAACCCCAGCACGTTCGCCGTGTGGGGCTCACCTTCGTAGTGCGGCATGACCGAGAGCCGCTTCACCGTCGCGAGCTTCGTCTTCAGCGCTGAGAGCGAAGCGGCGTCGTGAACGATGGTCGCCTCGCGCGTGAGCGGCGTCGCGTCGGCGGCCGGCATCTCGTTGATGAGCCGGTAGAACTCGAGCTCGGTGAAGAGCGCGCGCGCCTCGAGCTTGTGAATCGGCCGAACGCCGAGCGCCGAAGGGTCGGCGTCGACCTCGAGATCGTCACGGAACGAGACGAGCTGGTACGCACGGCGCAGCTGCTCGACGTTCTCCTTGATCGACGCCTTGAGCTTGGGCTTCTCGATCTCGTCGACGTGGGCGATCAGGTTCTCGACGGTGCCGAAGCGCTTCACCAGCTCGGCTGCCGTCTTCGGCCCGATGCCTGGCACCTTCGGCACGTTGTCGATCGCGTCACCCACCAGCGCCTGGTACTCGCGCATCTGCGAGGGCTCGACGCCGAAGCGCTCCCGGGCATCGGCCGCGCCGATCGGAGCGTCTTTCATCGGGTCGTAGATCGACACGTCCGGCGCGAGCAGCTGCAGGAAGTCCTTGTCGCTGGTGACGATCTCGGTGGCCATGCCCTGGCTGCGGGCGCGCTTCACCAGCGTCGCGATCACGTCGTCGGCTTCCCAGCCGGGCACCTCGAGAATGGGCACGTCGAGCGTCGCGGCGACCCGTCGAATCAGGTCGAACTGCTGCGAGAGATCGGGCGGCGGCGCTTCGCGGTTGGCCTTGTAGTTGGGGTCGATGGCGAGGCGCCCGCGCCGACTGTCCTTGTCGAAGCAGAGCGCAAGGTGGGTCGGCCGGCGCTCACGCAGCAACTTGAGCAGCATGCGCGTGAAGCCCAGCACCGCGTGCGTCGGCAGGCCCTTCGACGTCGTGAGGGGCGGCAGCGCGTGGTACGCTCGAAAGACGAAGCCCGAGGCGTCGATGAGCGTGAGCGTCGGCGGGCCCTTCGGCGGCTCGGGAGCCTCGGGCGTCGACGACGGTTTCGGAGGCGGCGGAGGCGGGGCTGCCGCGAAGAGATCACCCTGAACGGCCATGCCGCGCTCGTAGCCTACTTGCAGCTCTGATCGAGCATCTCCTGCACCTGCTCGCGGTAGCCGTCACCGTCGACCGCGAGATCGAGCACGGCCTTGAGCTGCTCGCACGAACCCGAGTTCATCGCCTTGTCGAGCGCCTCCTTCGCGCGCTGCGTGCAGAAGTAGCCGGCCTTGAGCAGGTCGGCGTTCGCGCGCGAGAACGAGAGGCCCAGCTTCCAGACCTTGCAGGCGGCCCGAAAGTCCTTCTTGTCGGCCTGCGTCTTCCCCTTCAGGTAGCAGGTGCTCGACATGCCCTCGATGATGCCCTTGCGCACGAAGGACGACCGGTTCTCGAGCGCCTTGCGCTTCTCGTCGTCTTTCAGCTTTCCGAACTTCTCACCCAGCACCAGCTTCTCGTCGAGCGCCAGCGCCTTGCGCATCGGCTCTTCGGCCTTCTCGGGCCGATCGTTCGAGAGCTCGGTCTGACCGGTCTTGAAGAACGAGATCGCGTTGGTGACGTCGAGCAGCAGCGCCTTCGCCTCGTCGTGCACCTGGGCCTTGTTGACGTTCTCGATCAGCTTCTGCAGCGGCACCGGGGCCTCTGCGAAGGCGCCCTGGTAATAGAGCATCAGGGAGCGGCCCATGGCCTCTTCCTTGTAGCGCTCCTTGAACTCCTGGAGCGCGATCTTGCTCGGGTCGGGCGGCGGCGCAGGCGGGCGGAACGCGGGAATGTCGGGGCACTTCCACGGGGCGTCACCCGGCCGCAGCTTCTCGCGCGCCTTGCGGAAGTTGATGTGGTTCGGGTCTTTCGGGCGCCAGTCGTTCTTGCCGACCGGCCCGTCGAGCTTCACCTTGAGCGGGTACGGCGGGTCGAGCTCGTCGGGCGTCATCGATTGGCAGGCGAGCCGCATGTAGACCTCACACCGCTTGAGCGCGTTCTCCCAGCGCGCGTTCGACGCGTAGGTCTTGCACTCCGCGGCGGTCGCCTTCTTCACCTCTTCGACGACCGGCTTCGCCGCCGAGAGCGTGTCGAGGAAGAAGCACCCGACGAGCTCCTTCGAGAAGGGCTTCACCTTCGCGAACGAGTCGAGCGCCTCTTCGAGCCGGCCAGAAGCGGCCAGGTCTTTGCCCTTGAGGAAGGCGTCTTCGGCGGCGCGCTCGTACTTGATGCGCTTCATCAGGTCGTTGGCGGGCCCGTGAATCGGCTCGATGTCGAGAATGCGCGAACAGGCGGCCTCGGCCTTGCCCCAGTCGGCGACCCGGCCTTCACAGCTGGCGTAGGTGCGGCAGACCTTCAGCAGCTCTTCGATCTCGTCAGCGGGGTCGGGAGGCGGCTTCGGCGGCCCGGGAACGCCCGGGGTGTTGGGCTGCGTCGGGCCACCACCGTCTGAGGTGAGCCCCTTCACCAACACCGCCACGAAGAGCAGCGAGAGCACGGCGCCGCCGATGATGAAGAGGCGCTTCTTCTTCGGGTCCATCGTCGAGGTGGCCTCGGTGGCCAGCGCCTCGACGGGCTCGTCGTCGACGGCACCGCGGCGAGGGCGCGCCCCGCCACGCGACGGGCGAACCGCGGGCTTGGCGCCTGACGCGGCACCGTTCTCGTACATCATCTCGACGACGCCGAACTGAATGATGTCTCCGGGCGCGAGCGTGGTGTCTTCGGCGATCGGGCTGCCATTGACGGTCGTGCCGTTCGCGCTGCCGAGATCGCGCAGCACGACCTCGCCACCTGAGGCCTCGAGCTCGGCGTGGCGTCGGCTCACGGAGTCGTCATCGACGCGCACGTCGACCCCCGCCACCCGCCCCACCACCATCACGCCCGTGAGGGGAAAGCTCTTGCCGGTGACGGTGCCCGAGAGGCCACGCAGGGCGGGCCCCGAAGACCCGGCACGCGACGGCCGCTTTGCGCCAGGCGACGACGGCGGCTTCACCACCGGCATCACCTTCGTCGAGCGCCCTTCACCCGCCTTCGCCAGCGACGCCGGCCGCTTCAGCTGACTGGTCGCCCGCCCCGACGGCTTCGCCTGCGACTTGTCGACCTTCGGGCGCACCTTCGAGCCCGTCTTGATGCTCGCCTCGTAGTCGCCGAGCACGATGGCCGCGCCAGGCTCGAGCTTCGTGGGCGCTTCGATGCGCTCACCGTTGACGATGGTGCCGTTGGCCGAGCCGAGGTCTTCGACCATCAGATCGTCGCCCTCGAGGAAGAAGCGCGCGTGTTTTCGCGACACGCCCCCCTCGGCGAGGATCAGGTCATTGCCCTCGGCGCGACCGATCGTCAGCTGGTCGCCGAAGTCCTGCTCCTGCTCCGTTCCGTCGGGGTTCTTGATGACGAGGGTGGGCATCGTTCGTCACTCCTCACGGAAGATGCCCATGTTCACGGGCACGCCACGCCGCTGCAGCTCGTCGTAGAACTTGGGCACGAAGCCGGTGGCCACGTAGCGCCCACGCACGCGGCCATCTTCGGTGAAGCCCTCTTGCTTGAAATAGAAGATGTCCTGGAGGGTGATGATGTCGACCTCCATGCCCGAGATCTCGGTGATGTAGGCGATGCGGCGGCTGCCGTCGTTGAAGCGCGTCTGCTGAATGATCATGTGCACGGCCGACGCGATCTGTTCACGAATGGCCTTCACCGGCAGATCCATGCCGGCCATCAGCACCAGCGTCTCCATGCGGGCCAGCGCGTCGCGGGGCGTGTTCGCGTGCAGCGTGGTGAGCGACCCGTCGTGGCCCGTGTTCATGGCCTGCAACATGTCGAGCGCTTCGCCCGAGCGGCACTCGCCGACCACGATGCGCTCGGGGCGCATGCGCAGGCAGTTCTTCACCAGATCTCGAATGGTGATCGCGCCCTTGCCTTCGAGGTTGGGCGGGCGTGACTCGAGCTGAACCCAGTGCTCCTGGCGCAGCTGCAGCTCGGCGGCGTCTTCGACGGTGATGATGCGCTCGTCTTCGGGAATGAACGAGCTGACGACGTTGAGCGTGGTGGTCTTGCCCGAGCCGGTGCCACCCGAGATGACGATGTTGCGCTTGGCCTTCACGCACATCTCGATGAACTCGGCCATCATCGGCGTGACGGTC
>JAEUJR010000841.1 GCA_016793585.1 Archangium sp. | reverse complement strand
CACCGGCACCGGAATCACCATGGCGAAGTCTTCTGCCGGGCCCTGGTAGTTGTTCTGCATCGACAACACCGTGCGCGTGCCTTCGCGCATCAGCACCACCTGCGTGGCGTTGTTGAACAGCTCGGCGCCGCCACCCGCGACATAGAAGCCGCAGAAGGCAGACGCGGCGAACGGAGCCAGACAGAGCGCTGCGACGACGAGACGTCTCATGAGTTCCCCCTGCAGGACTGCTGCGTTCACGGCTCGTACGTCACGAGCCGGTACTCGATCGTCACCCGCCGCACTTCGCGCGTGACCGTCACGGTGGCGCCATCGACGACGCCGACGAGCTTCACGGTGAAGTTCTCGGGCACCTCGCCATAGCCGCCGTCGTTCGGGTTCGGCTCCCAGCCAGCGGGCAGCGCGCCCTCGACCTTCCACTGCGCGTTCCCCAGCATCAGCTCGACGAGCTGCCGCGTGAGGAACGACGCGCGGTGCTCGGTCTGCGTCACGTAGACGAGCTGGAAGTCGAAGACGTCGCGCTCGATGTCGACGTTCTCTCGCGGCAGAAACAGGCCCAGCTGCAGCGTCGAGAGCGACGCGGGGTTCGTGTACAGGCGCCCCAGCGTCTCGCCGTCGACCGGCAGCTCGATGGCGGCCACCGTGCCCGTCGGCGTCTCGTCGGTGCGAAAGTGGAAGAGGTCGAAGGTGCCTTCGAGGCCACCGTCGGCCGGCGTCTCGGTGATGTGGTGCTTCGCGAACAGCGCTCGGGTGCGCGCCTGCCAGTCGACCTTGCCCTTCAAGGTGCGCTGCAGGCGCGCGACCCCCGTCTTCACGGCCGTGCCGCGGTACTCGGGGTAGATGGTGAGCACCACCGTGCGCAGGTCGGTCGAGAACTTCTTCGGCCCCTTCGCCGCGGCGGGAGCGGCCACCCCGGCGTCGACGACCACCTGCTCTGAACACTTCGCACACCCGGTGAAGACGACGAGCGCCGCGGCGACGAACCACCTCATGCGCGCTTCACCGCGTCACGCCACTTGCCCAGGTGCTGCGCGCGCTCTTCATTCGACATCTTCGGTTTGAACACCTTGTCGGCCTTCCACGCCTTGCGAATGTCGTCGGGGCTCTTCCAGAAGCCGACGCCGAGGCCGCCGAGAAAGGCGGCGCCCAGGGCGGTCGTCTCGACGTTCTTCGGCCGAACCACGTTCGTGCCCAGCACGTCGGCCTGGTACTGCATCAGCAGGTCGTTGCGCACCGCACCGCCGTCGACCTTGAACGCGGGAATCGCGCGGCCCGAGTCGAGCTTCATGGCCTCGGCGAGGTCTTGAATCTGCAACGAGATGCCCTCGAGCACCGCGCGTGCGAGATGGCCCTTGGTGGTGCTGCGGTCGATGCCCGCGAACAGGCCACGCGCGTCGGGCCGCCAGTGCGGAGCCCCCAGCCCCGCGAGCGCCGGCACGAAGACGACGGCGCCGCTCGACTTCACCGTCTTCGCCAACGCCTCCACGTCGCTCGCCTTCTTGATGAGGCCCAGGCCGTCACGCAGCCACTGCACCGCCGCGCCCGCGATGAACGAGCTGCCCTCGAGCGCGTACGTCGTGGTGTCGCCCAGCTTCCACGCCACCGTCGAGAGCAGCCCCGCCTTCGACTGCACGGGCGACGTGCCGACGTTCATCAACAGGAACGCGCCGGTGCCGTACGTGCACTTCGACTCGCCGGGGTCGAAGCACGCCTGCCCGAAGAGCGCCGCCTGCTGGTTGCCCGCGATGCCGCTCACGGGAATGCCGTCGGGCAACGACTTCATGCCGCGCGTCACGCCGTACAGCTCGGCCGAGCCAGCGATGCGCGGGAGCACCGACTTCGGCACGTCGAGCATCGAGAGCATTCCTTCGTCCCACGCGAGCGTCTCGAGGTTCATCAGCATCGTGCGCGACGCGTTCGACACGTCGGTCACGTGCACCGCACCGCCCGTCATCTTGAAGACGAGCCAAGTGTCGATGGTGCCGAACTTGAGCTCGTTGCGCTCGGCCATCAGCCGCGCGTCTTTCACGTGGTCGAGCAGCCACTTGAGCTTGGTGCCAGAGAAGTACGGGTCGAGCACGAGGCCCGTCGTCTGCCGCACGCGCGCCTCTTCACCCTTCGCCTTCAATTCCTGGCACAGCTCACTGGTGCGGCGGTCTTGCCAGACGATGGCGCGGTGCACGGGCTTGCCCGCGTTCGTCCACAGGCCGGTCGTCTCGCGCTGGTTGGTGATGCCGATGGCCGCGACGTCGGTGCCCTTCGCCTTCGCCTGCTTCAGCGCGCGCGCGATGCACAGCTCGGTCGTGTCCCAGATCTCCTTCAGGTCGTGCTCGACGAGGCCCGCTTTCGGGAAGTGCTGGGTGAACTCCTGCTGGCCGATGCCGCGCACGTTCAGCTTCGAGTCGAGCAGCACCGCGCGCGTGCTGGTGGTTCCCTGGTCGACGGCGAGGACGTAGCGGGTCGAAGGCATGGGGCGAAAGCTCCGGAGCGAGGTTGAAGGCCGCCCAGCATCGGGCAGAGCCAGTCGCTTCGCACGTGTTCTGAGAGCGCACCGCCATCACAGATTCGATGGAGGACACAATTCTTCGATGTCAGTGGAGCGACCCAGCCCGACGCACATCGGGTGCCTCGAAGCGTACGCCGGAGCCTTGCGGTCTCACCCGACCCATCTGCGACAGTCTCCTGACGTCGATCAATTTGATCGGCGGCAACAAGGGGATCTGCATGGGGAACTGGGCGAAAACGGTGGTGGCGTTGCTGTCGTTCGCGAGTGGGATTGCATTTGGTCAGGGAGCTCCGCCACCTCCAGTGGCCATCAACTTCGACACGGGCAACGCGCTGGTCGAGACCATCGCGCCCTCCATCGTGCCCGTGCTGCTCGACCCGGTGAGTGGCGTGAAGCCCGGCGACGCCACCCTGGTGCTGCGCACGACGACCCTCATCGGTCATGCCTGCTTCGACGCCATCGCGCCGTACCACCCCACCGCCGTCGGCGTGTCGAGCCGGCTGGGTCGTCGCCCCGCTTCTGAGAGCGTCACCAACCGCAACAAGAACATCGCCATGGCCTACGCCTCGTACCGCGTGCTGCTGAGCCTGTACCCGAAGCGCGTGGCGAACTGGCGCGCGATGATGAACCTGCTCACGCTCGACCCCGACGACACCTCGACGAACCCGACGACGGCCGTCGGCATCGGAAACCTCGCCGGCAACGCCGTGGTCGCCGACCGTGAACACGACGGCATGAACCAGCTCGGTGACGAAGGTGGCCGCGAGTACAACCGCTTCCCCTACGCCGACACCACGGGCTATCAGCCGCGCAACACGCCCTTCGAGCTGCGCGACCCGAGCCGCTGGCAGCCTGAGATCGTGAGCAACGGCAACGGCATCTTCACGGCGCAGCAGTTCGTCACGCCGCAGCTCGCCACCACGCGCGCGTACAGCTACCGCAACGTGAACCAGTTCCAGTCGCCTCCGCCCGTCGACAGCCTGCTGCGCGGCCCGCAAGGTCGTCAGCGCTACAAGGCCCAGGCCGACGTCGTCATCAACGCCACCGCGAACCTGAACGACGAGCGGAAGATGATCGCCGAGTTCTTCAACAACAAGGTGGCCAGCCTCGGCTACGCGACGCTCTTCGTGGCGCTCTCGCGCGGCATGACGCTCGACCAGGTGGTGCAGTACGACTTCCTCGTGAACGTGGCCGCGTTCGACGGTGCCATCGCGACGTGGAACCAGAAGGTGCAGTGGGACGCGGTTCGCCCGCACTCGGCGATTCGGTACATCTACGGCAACCAGCGCATCAACGCGTGGGGCGGGCCTGGCCTGGGCACCGTCAGCATGCGCGGCAACGAGTTTCGGCCGTACTTCGGCGTCGCCGACCACCCCGACTACCCGTCGGGCTCGGCGTGCTTCTGTGCTGCGCACGCGCAGTCGAGCCGTCGCTTCCTGGGCACGGGGGAGGCGCTGGGCCTGCCCGTCGCCGCTCCCGCTGGCTCCTCGGTCATCGAGCCGGGCATCACCCCTGCGACCGACCTCACGCTCTACTTCCCCACGTGGAGCGACTTCGAGACCCGCTGCGCCCAGAGCCGCGTCAACAGCGGCGTCCACTTCCAGGCTGCGGTGAACGAAGGCCTGCGCCTTTGCAAGCCGATTGGTGATCGCGCCTATGAGTTCCTCCAGGCACATCTGAATGGAACCGCACCGGCACCTCAGCCGCGCTGCAACTGAGCTAGGGCGCATCGGGTGAAACTCAGACCAGGCGACCTCGCGCCGTCGTTCGAAGCCATCAGCACCACCGGAGCCGTCATCACCAGCGCCAGCCTGAAGGGCAAGTTCACCATCTTGTCCTTCCATCGCTACGTCGGCTGCCCGTTGTGCAACCTCGCCATTCGCTCGTTCGCCAAGCAGGCGCCGGGCGTGCTGGGGGCGGGGCTGGGCATCGTCAACGTCTTCGAGTCGAGCGACGCGAACCTCAAGCAGGCCATCACCATCTGGGGAGACATGGACTTCCCGGTGGTGGCCGACCCGACGGCGAAGCTCTTCAACCTGTTCGGCGTCGAGAGCTCGTTCGTCGGCTCGCTCCGCACGATGGGC
Source organism: Archangium sp. (assembly GCA_016793585.1). The sequence continues at coordinate 41,250 of JAEUJR010000841.1, read as the reverse complement.
CAGGTGTCGCTCATCATGGAGAGCATGCGAACGCCTCGCCCGCCCATCGCCCGTGACGGCGCCGAGATGCGCATGCCGGCGAGCTTCTTCCTCGCGCCCGACCTGCGCGTCTTCGACGTGCACTACGGCAAACACAAGCTCGACCACCTCACGCCCGAGACCACTCAGCGGTGGCTCAACATCGTGCAGAAGGACTCGAGGGCGACAGCGGCCGGAGTGAAGCGCGCCTGAGCAGCGGCGCGGTCGAGGGGGAACCAGATGAAGAACGAGGTGGTTGGGTGGGGCGCGGCCGGCGCAGCCTGGGCGCGGCCTGACGCCGAGAGTGTGTCTCGTGGCATCGCCCAGACGCTGTACGACCTGGGCGTGCGCGAGACGTTCGGCGTGCTCGGTGGCGGCATCGCGCCCTTCGCGGCGGGCCTGTCGAACACGCCGTTGAAGTTCTTTCACTTCAGACACGAAGCGGGCGCGGGGTTCGCGGCGCTCGAGGCGAGCTTCGAGTCGGGGCGGCCGGGCGTGGTCGTCGTCACCACCGGCCCCGGCCTCTTCAACGTGCTCAACGCGGCGATGGCGGCGCGGGTCGACGACGCGAAGTTCCTCGTCATCTCGGGCTTCACCGCGCCTGCGCTCGCTGGCCGCGGCGCCGTGCAGGAGACGACCGCCGCGACCATGCCGGCCGAGCTGCTCAGGCCGGGCAGCCTCTTTCACGAGGTCGCGATTCCCGAGACGGTCGAGGCGCTGGGCCCTGCGCTCGCGAGGCTGGCGCGTGGCTTCTCGTCACCCGGCGGCTTCGTCGCGCACCTCGGCCTGCCGCTGTCGTTGCAGACGCAGCTGCTGCCGGCCCCTCTTCCCGCGGCCGCGAAGTGGGAGGTGGCGTTGCCCGCTCCGACGACGGCGAGCCTCGATGCGTGCCTCGAAGCGCTCCTCGACCCTGCGGCGCTGCTCTGGGTCGGGCACGGCGCGCGGCGGGCGCACACGCACCTGCGGCGGTTCGTCGAAGCGGCGGGGCTGCCGGTCGCGAGTTCTCCCCGAGGCAAAGGCGTGTTCCCCGAAGCGCACCCACAGTTCCTCGGCGTCAGCGGCGCAGGCGGCGGCACCGAGGTGCGCACGTGGTTCGCCGAGAAGAAGCCGAAGCACGCGCTGGTGATTGGCACCCGGCTCGGCGAGGTGACGTCGTTCCTCGCGCCTGGCCTGTGCCCAAGCGAGAGCTTCACCCACGTCGACGTCGACCCGCGCGCGTTCGGAGCCGCCTTCCCTCAGGCCCGCGGGCACGGCGTGGTGGCCGACGCGGCGACGTTCCTCGAAGCGCTGCATGCCCGCGCGGAGCAGACGCGGTGGTTCGCACGTCGAGCGCGGGTGACGCCGCCCGAGCGCGCCGTCGAGCTGCTGCACCCGAGAGAGGCCGCGCCGATTCGCCCACAGTTCGTGATGCAGGTGCTGCAGGAGCTGGTGGTGAAACGCAGCGACGCGCTGCTGGTGAGCGAAGCCGGCACGAGCTTCACCTGGTGCAACGCGCACCTGCGCTTCGACGCTCCGGGGCGGTACCGCACGGCGGCCGCGTGGGGCTCGATGGGCCACTTCACGACGGGCTGCGTGGGCGCCGCGCTGGCCGGCACGCGCAAGGTGGTGGCGGTGGTTGGTGACGGCGCGATGCTGATGAACAACGAGCTCAACACGGCCGCGCAGTACGGCGCTGACGTGCTGTGGCTGGTGCTGAACGACGCGCAGCTCGGGCTCAACGAGCATGGAATGACGGCGCTCGGCATGAAGCCCGTCGAGACCCAGCTGCCGCGCACCGACTTCGTTGCCTTCGCGCGCTCGCAGCAGGCCGATGGCGCCACCGTGAACACCGAGACCGAGCTGCACGCCGCGCTCTCGGCTGCGCTCGCGCGAAGGGGGCCGTTCGTGCTCGACCTGAACATCGACCGCACGGTGCCCTCGCCCGTGGTGGCGGAGCGGGTGAAGAGCCTGCAGCGGCAGGGGCAGGTGGCGCGATGAGGCACGTCCACCTCGATGGCGGAGCGGCCAGCGCCGCCGCTCACCTCGAGGTCGAAGCACGGGGAGCGCGCGTCTTCGCCATGCTCACCGTCGAGCCGACGCTGGCCGTTCATCGCGGGCTCGAAGCGCTGGAAGCGGGTGTCGAAGCACTGCGAGCGCAGAGCCCGATGCAGCGCCGCGCCACGCAAGGGGAGCCATCATGACGACGAGCTGGCAGGGCAAAGGGCTGCTCGACCAGGTCGACTTCCCGAAGACGTTGCCCGCGACCGTGGTCGAGCCATCACCCGACCCGCGCATTCACGGCTACTCCGTTCAAGCCGAGCTCGGACACCACGCCAGCTTCCTCGACGTGGTGTGGCTGTCGTTCACGGCCGAGCTGCCCACCACCTCGGAGCGCGAGGCCTTCTCGCGCGCGATGACGTGGCTGTCGCCCGTGCACGTGGGGGAAGGGCCCTCGCACGCAGCGGTGCTGGCGAAGGTGGCGGGCGCGCCGACCGAGGTGCTGCCGGCCATCGCGTGCGTCGCCCTCGGCCAGCAGCTCTCTGCCGAGCTCGCCGACCTGACCCCGCTCTTCGACTGGCTCCATCACCCGGTGGGAGCCGTGCCCGACCTCGCGCTCGAGCCGGCCCCCACCGAGGGCCAACGGGCGGGTTGGGAGCGCCTGTGCGCCGACGCCGAGCGCTGGTTCGACGCGCCAACGGGGTTCGGTCGAGCCGTGTGGCGGCGACAGGCGGCGGCCTGGGCGCTGCTGTTTCACCTCGGCTTTCGCGACGCTCCGCGCCGCCAGGCGATGGCCACGCTCGCGCGTCTGCCGGTGATTCTCGCCGAAGCCGCCTGCGCGCCCGCCTCGGTGAAGCAGTACCCCACCCTCACGCCGGCCTACGTCTACGAGGAGGCGCCGTGATGAAGCCCATCGCGACCCGCGTCGGGCTCATCATCGACGGCGACAACCGCTTTCTCGGCAGGAGCGTCTTCGACGACTGGGCGACGCGGCTCTCGTCTCCCACCGAGGCGATGATGGCGGCGCTGGGCGTCGAGGTGAACGCCGAGAACGCCGAGGCCTTCAGGCTCATCGCGCTGTGCGGCATGTCACCCGACGCTCGAGTGTGGCCACTGAAGCTGACGCGCCTGCTGTCGAGCTGGGGCGACCCCGTCGCCGGCTTCTTCGGCGCCCAGCTCGTCACGGCTGGCCGTGTGATGGGCCCCGGTGCCGCCGGCGGCGCAGCGGTGATGCTCTCGTGGTTCGACACCCACCTCGGCGCAACGCCAACGGGGCCCGAGGTGGCCGAAGCCCTCGCCAAGTGGAAACGGGAGCACCCCGGCCCCCTGCTGGGCTTCGGGGTGCCCTTTCGCGCGGTCGACGAACGCCGCGCCGCGATGCTGAAGCTCTCGCATGGCAGGCCCGTGTCGAAGCGGCGCTTCTGGCAGCTGCACCTGCGGCTGGCCGAGGCGCTCCCCGCGGTGCCGCCGAACGTCGCGCTGTGCTTCGCCGCGTTGCTGCTCGACTCCGGGGTGCCGCCCGAGCACTGCGGGCTCGCGACGAGCCACCTCATGTCGCACGTGTTCCTCGCGCACGCCATCGAAGGCGCGAAGACCGACGGCGCGGTGAACGTGTGGCCCGAAGGCGCGGTCGAGTTTCACGGAACGCCCGCGCGCCGCATGGGAGACGGCCGGCGCGCCGAAGTGCCGGCCGCGCTCGTGCGAGAGGCCGCGCGGTGATCGACCTGTCGGCGAACGAGAACCCGTTGGGGCCCAGCGAGAGCGTGCGGGCGAGGCTGGCAGCGGCCATCGTCGAGCGGTACCCCGACTCCTCCGCGCGGGCGTTGCGGGCCAGGCTCGCTGCGCTGCACGGGTGCGAGCTCGAGCAGGTGTGTGTCGGCGCGGGCTCGACCGACCTCATCTTCCACCTCGTCGCGGCCTTCGGCGCAGGCGGAGACCTGGTGGCTCCGCGGCACAGCTTCATCGCCTGGCGGCTGGCGACGCAGCACACGCTGACGACGTACCGCGAAGCGGGTGACGGGCTGGCGACCGACCTCGAGGGGCTCCTGGCCGCCATCACGCCAGACACCACGCTCGTCTGCGTGGTGAACCCGGCGAACCCGACCGGCGCGTTCGTGCCGAGAGACGCGCTGCTCGCCTTTCTCTCGCGCGTACCCGACGACGTGATGGTGGTGCTCGACGAGGCCTACGCGGAGTACGTCGAGCCCCCCGCTGCGTGTGTCGGGCCCGAGGTGCTGCGCAGCCACGCCAACGTGCTGGTGCTGCGAACGTTCTCGAAGGCGTACGGGCTGGCGGGCCTGCGCGTCGGCTACGTGCTGGGAGCGCCCACGCCGATTGCGACCCTCGAGCAGCGCCGGCCGCCCTTCTCGGTCAGCGCTCCGGCCCAGGCGGCGGCGCTCGCCGCCCTCGACGACGTGCACCACCTCGAGACGACGGTTCGCCTCGCGCAGCGCGAGCGCGCCCGGGTGGGCCGTGCGTTGACCGAGCTCGGCTTCGAGGTGCTGCCCTCGCAGGCGAACTTCCTCTGCGTGCGAACGGGCGACGGCGAGCGGGCGGCGTCGACGCTCAAGGCCAACGGCGTCGCGGTGATGCCGCTGTCGGCCTACGGGCTGCCCGAGTGGGTTCGCATCACGCTGGGCACGGTCGAGACGAACGACCGCCTGGTGACCTCGATGACGATGACGCGCTGAGGGTCGACGGTCGGCGTTCGCTTCGGCTACGGTGCCCGACGCCCGATGCCACGCATTCCTTCGACCTCGCATCTGACGCTGGTGCCGAACTCGCCCGAGCTCGACGACGAGCCGAAGCCGCCGGTGCCCGTGCAGTCGATGCCCTCGAAGCTGCGCGCGAAGGCCCGCTGGGTCGACCAGACGTTCGGGAACGGAGACGGCACCCTCAGCAAACGCGAGCTCACGGCGTACAAACGCGCGTACGGCAGTGACGCCGGGCACACGGCGACCATCGCGGCGCTCGAGAAGCAGCTCGAGCTGGGCAACACGCCCGTCGTTCGGCCCGCACGTACGGTGGTGGCGCCCGCGACGGTGACGCGCTCCTCCGAGGCGATTGCCCGCGCGATGGTGAAGCCCGGCGGCCACGGCACGCAGGCCGACGTCGACGCGGTGGTGGCCGAGCTGAAGAAGCTGCCCGCGCCGTTGCTCGAGCGGGCCTCGCGGTCGGGCGTGCAGGTCGTCGCCTGCCGCGGCTCCATCACCGACCACCTCGCGGCGCTGCGCGGAGTGACGCCTCGCGGGTGGCCACCGGGCAGCACGTGGGACAAGGTGCCCGGCGTCTACGACCCCGCGTCGATGACGGTGGTGATGGCGACGCACGACGGTGCGCGCGGAGAACGCGAGCTGCCCGACCCCGGCTACGGCCACGGCAGCGTCAACGCCCTCTTCCACGAGTTCGGGCACGGCCTCGACGGCACCAACGCCCTGGGCCACGACTCCCGCAGCCCGCTGTTTCGCACGGCGTACACCAACGACCTGCCCGCGCTGCGCCGCGAGAACGAGACCTACCTGCTGCAGCCCGGAGACGCCGGCCCCGAAGAGGCCTACGCCGAGATGGCGGCCGGCTATTGGGCGAAAGACCCGGCGATGGCGACGAAGTTTCCCAACCTGCACGCCTTCTTCGCGGCGCGAGCGACTGAGCTGGGAGCCCCGGCATGACGGCCCCCAGCATCGGCTCGGCGCACATGCTGCCCGACGGAACCATCGAGTTGATGCTGCGCGCCGAAGGGCCGGGCGGCATGCGTGGCGACGCGAAGTTCACCTACCCGCCGAGCGACCCGCAGTACCAGATGGTGCTCAAACACGTGGGTGGCCTCGAGCCGGGAGCGACGAAGAGCGTCCCTCCCTGGCCCGAGAAGTGACTCACGGCTTCCACGCTTCGACGAAGTTGCCCGACGTCTTCGGCGCCTGTTTCACCAGCGCGCTCGTCACGCTCACGGTGAGCAGCGGCCCCTTTCGTTTCGTGCGCGTGATGATGGTGGCCGGCGCCACGCGTTGACCGAGCTCGAACAGCTCATGCTGAAACGCGGCGAGCTCCTGCTGGGCCGTCTTCGACCGCTTGTCGAACGTTCGCTCGAGGGTGGCCATGGCTCAGGGCTCCGAGAGGAACGAGGCGATGTCTTTCACCGTCTGCTTGAGCGCCTCGAACGTCGAGCGTCTGGTGTCGACCTTCACGTCGGCCTTGTCCCACGCGTCGAAGACCTTCGCGTCTGAGGCGGTGAGGTAGACGGTGCTGTCGTTGATGACGCGGGGCTGGTCGTAGGTGGGCGTCTCGACCGAGTTCGCGTCGACGTGCGAAACGCTGCTCAACGACCCGAGGCCAACCGCTCCGTTGCTGCCGATGATGTTCCTGTCTCCCATGTGCTGGCTCCTGTGGTGCTGCGGGGTGAGCGCGCACCGCGGAGCAGCGCCGAGGCCAGCCGAAACCCCTCGACATGACGAAGCCCCGCCATCTCTCGAAGGAGACGACGGGGCTCGACCGTTCGACGCGGTGGATCAGCTCACTTGTAGACGAGCGACGGCTGCACGCCGTACTGCTTCGCCTTCTCTTCCGCAGGGAACGGCAGGTTCTTCAGGTCGAGGCCCATCCGCGGCGCGTAGTTCTTGATGGCCACGGTGCCGCCTTCTTTGTTGAGGCCGAACATGCCGCGAATGTCGTTCATCACGGTCTTCTTCGCCGTCACCGACGACGAGTCGGCCGCCTGCAAATCGACGAGCGCGACGGGCACCTTCGGGTCCATCACGACGTTGCCCTTCATCTCGTAGCCGTAGTCGTCGACGAGGCCGGGGCTGACGTTCACCACGATGTAGCTGGGGTTCGGGCCGAACTTGCCCGCGAAGAAGCCGGCCTCGGGCTTGTCGTTCCCGAAGAGCGTGGCGTTCATGTAGAAGAGGTTGTTGTTGATGCGCAGCTTCGGCATGCGCGCCTCTGGCCAGTCGTGCTGCATGGCGCCGCCCGGGTTGTACGCGAACAGGTTGCTCTCGATGTTCAGCTCGGTGCAGCAGTCCTTGTTCCACAGCGTGAGCGCGCCGACGTCGCTCGAGGTCGGGTCGGGGTTGAAGGGCCAGTTCAAGATGACGGAGTTGTTCTTGAAGTTGATCGCCTTCGTCTTGAAGCCCTTGTACCCGGCGGGCGAGAACTTCAGCGGGATGACGTTGTTGAGGAAGAAGTTGTTCTGCACGTCGACCACCGTCTCGTTCGACATGGGCGAGTGGTAAACCTCGAAGGCCCGCTGCGCGCCGTTCAAGAAGACGTTGTCGCTGATGACGAGGTGCTGCACGACGACCTGCTTGAGCGAGAGCAGCGGAATCGTGCGCGAAGTGCCCTTGAGCAGGCTGTTCGTCCTGGCGTCGTATTTGTTCGACGGCGCGGCGTCGAAGATGAAGCCCGAGAGCACGAGCTCTCCGAAGAGCGTCTTGTTGCCGCCGAAGTTGAAGAACGCGTCGGGCCGGCCATCACCCGCCAGAATCTCGGTCGGGCACTGGAATGGGTCTCGCGTCTTCCAGTCGGCGCACCACCCACCGAGGATGAAGAGCTTGCCCTTCGAGCCGTCGACGCCGCTCATGCCGAAGAGCCCGGTCTCCTGGCCCTGCGCCATGTGAATGCGCACCTCGTTCGAGGTGCCGTTGATGAGCTCGATGGCCTTCGGAAGCGCCTTCGCCATCTTCGCGAACCAGAACGTCGTCTTGTCGTCGACGAGCTTCTCGGCCGCCTTGTGGGCGTCGCTGTCGCGCGCGGCGACGTAGATGGTGAACGTCTCGGCGAAGGCCGGCGCCGAACACACGAGCAGCGCGGCAGACAGCCAGAAGGAACGAGTCGTCATGCGGTGAAGCCCCCTGTGAAAGAAGGCCGCATGAGACGCCCGCAGCGGTTCGAGCCGAAGGGAATTCGTCGGCGCATGGGAGTCAGAAACCTGACGCCCATCAACCACGGTCAGCGCTTCGACAGGAACCGCTCCAGCATGCGCTCGAGCCGCTCGACGTCGATGGGCTTGGCGATGACGTCGTTCATTCCCACGGCCAGGCACCTGCGGACCTCTTCGGGCATGGCCGACGCCGTCAACGCGACGATGGGCACCGCGCCGTGCGGAGGCGGCAGCGCGCGCAGCTGGGCCGTCGCCTCGAAGCCGTCGAGCACCGGCATCTGGCAGTCCATCAACACGAGGTCGAACGGCTCGCCCTTCGCGAACGCCACCGCCTCGGCACCATCTCTGGCGAGCACCGTCGTCAGGCCCGCGCGCTCACACAGCCGCGACGCGACGAGCAGGTTGACGTCGTTGTCGTCGACGACGAGCACCCGACCGCTGAAGCGATGGGCGAGCGCGGCGGGCGTCGACGCCAGCTCCCCTGGGCCGCAGGCGCTCGCCCTGCAGCTCGCCACGAACGTCGACCCGACACCGGGCGTGGAGCGAACGGTGAGGTCTCCACCCATGAGCCTGCACAGCCCGCGGCTGATGGCGAGGCCCAGGCCCGTGCCGCCGTAGTGACTGCTGATGTCGGCGCGCGCCTGCTGAAACGGCAGGAACAGCCGGGTGAGCCCGCTGGCGTCGATGCCGATGCCGTCGTCTTGCACCGAGACCCGCAGCTCACCGTCTCGCCATGACACCGCCACCCGAACGCCGCCCCGCGAGGTGAACTTCACCGCGTTGTTCACCAGGTTCTGTGTCACCTGGCGAACACGGAGCGCGTCACCCGCGAGCCACGACGGCACGCCATCGTCGACCTGCGCCGTCAGCGACAGGCCCTTCGACTGCGCACGCGGCCCGTTCAGCCCGACGACGTCGGCGACGACCTGCCGAACCTGAAACGGCGCGGCGCTCGTCTCGAGTCGGCCCGACTCGAGGCGCGCGTAGTCGAGCAGCTCGTCGATGATCGACACCATCGCCTGCCCGCTGCGTCGAATGAGCGCGACCTGCTCCTGCTGCTTCGAGAGCGGCTCGTTCGTGTCGAGCAGCTCGAGCACCCCGAGCACCCCGTTCATCGGCGTGCGCAGCTCGTGGCTCATCTGCGCGAGGAAGGCCTGCCGGGCGCGCGCTTCACGTTCGGCGCGCTCCACCGCGCGCGACTGCACCCGCACCCACGCCGCCGACAGGCCGGCCATCGAGGCGAGGAAGACGGCGACGTCGGTGAGCTGCGCGACGGGCAGCGGAGGCCCCAGCTCGGCGGTGCGCGTCGAGAGCACGGCCCCGACCGCGAGCAGGGCGAACACCCCGCCGAGGAGCGCGCCACGGGCACGCAGCAACAGCCCGCCCGCCAACGGCAACATCGCGAACCAGTAGAACTGCGGCCAGACGAGCTGCGGCGACGCCAGGCACATCGCGACGAGAAAGCAGGCCACCACGCTCAGCGCCCCGACGTGCGCGACGGCGGGCGGCACTCCACACCGCAGCGACAGCGGCAACGACAACGTCAGCACGATGAAGCCGGCGAGCAGCAGCTGCTGGGTGGGGCCGGCGAAGGGCAGCGTACACACGGCCGACAGCGCGCCGACGACGCAGCTCGCGACGAGAAACTGAATGCCCGCCCAATGCGTCGAGGCACTCGCGCGCCCCCGCATCAACCACTCACTGCTGGCGTGTAGCGCAGCCCACCCGTTCACTCGAAGCCCCCGGAGCCGACGACGGTAGCGCGTGCCGCGGCCGCGGGCAGGCAAACAGCTGACGCGCGTTATCGGCCGAAGACGACGCCGCCGTCGGTGAACGTCACGGTGGTGAACAGGGCCAGCTTGAGGCGGCCGCGGTGGTACGGGTCGTTCGCCGTGAGCGTCGCGTTCTGCACGAAGACGTCGGTGATGCGAAACCGTTTCACGAGCGAGGCCACGGTGCCGAAGTACATGCGGTAGTCGGCGACGACGACCTGCTCGAAGTGGGGCAGCAGCATGGGCCCGAGCGGGTTGCCGAAGGAGTTCTTCACCAGCAGCGCGCGCCGCCCGTTCTTCACGTTCGTCTTCGCGGCCATGAGCGCGGTGTCTCCGCCCATGAAGACGAGGTAGCCCTCGGCCTTCTCGTCGATGAAGCGGCGCTTCTGCGGCACGTCGTACTTCGCGCCGACGTAGGCGACCGACTGGTACTCGACGGGCGGCGTGGGGAACTCGGTGACGTCGGGGGCGCGCTCGAGCTGCGGGTCCTGCGTCATGCGGAACAGCGAGCCCAGCGTCGGCGCGGGCATGGGCTTGAACGAGAAGGCCTCCCACGACAACGGCTCGAGCTCGGCGGCCTGCATCATCGCGCGGTAGCCGTACCAGGCGCCGCGCGCGGTCCAGTGGTGGTCGGTGCGGTAGTAGAGCGCCTCGTCGGTGTGCTGCGCGAGCGCGCCGGCGACGTCGACCCACTTCACCGAAGGCGGGAGCGCGCTGCGCATCACCTCGAGGTTGTGCAGCTCGTCGGCGCTGCGGTCTCTGTGCGAGGCGGGCAGATAGAAGGCGCCCGCGCCCGGCACCATCACCGCGTACACCCGCGCTTTGGGAAACGCCTCGCCGTACGAGGCGAGCACCTTCGCGAAGCCCCGCGCCGTCTCGTCGGTGGCCGAGAGCAACATCATGCCGCGGCCGCCCTGAATGAGCACCCCGCCCTTCTCGGTCGCGGCGGCCTCGACCAGGGGCTCTGCGCCAGCGTCCTCCGCCGCTTCGACGAACCGCCCGGCGTCCTCCTCCTCCGACTCCACGCCGGCGTCCTCTTCGAGCAGGGGGTCGACCTCGACGGCCGCGTCGGGCACCTCGACGGTGGGCGGCTGCCAGGCGTGCGGGTCCTCCATGCCGCCGAGCGCGCCCCCCTTCGACGCGTACACGGTCGACTCACGGCGAACGCCGAAGCGCGCGCGCAGGCCGAAGGTGAACGAGACGAACGACTCGCGCAGCGGGAAGTGGTCGGCGACGTAGAGGTCGAGATCGCGCGTGAAGCGGCCCTCCCGCAGCTCGGTGAACGAGAACGCGGGCAGCTTCGCCAGCGCGCGCGCTTCGACCTGCGACACGGTCTTCCCCTCGGGCGCGACGAAGAACCACACGCCGAACACCACCAGCACCACCGGCACCACCAACGCACTGAAGACGAGCGAAGGGCGCACGGGTCAGAACCGGTAATAGAGGAACGGGTTGTAGCTCTTGCCCACCAGCATCGCGGTGGCGAACAGGGTGAGCAGCGCCGTCACCAGCCCGCGCGTCACGTACACGAGCGCTGGCCGCTGCTGGTGCGTGTCGGGGAAGAGCACGCGCTCGACGGGCAGACACAGCGTCAGCGCGAGGAGCAGCCAGAACACGTGGGTGACGATGAGCTGCACCGAGTCGGGCCCGACCAGCGGCGCTGCCGAGGCGCCGAACACGAGCGCGAGGAACGCGCCCAGCTTGTGCAACTCGGTGAAGTAGAAGAACGCCCAGCCCACCATCACGAGGAAGACGAGCCACACGTGCTGCACGAGGCGCGGCAGGCGCTCGAGCACCTTCGCGAAGAAAAGCCGCTCGAGGGCGATGAGCACGCCGTAGTACAGGCCCCACAACACGAAGTTCCAGCTCGGGCCGTGCCACAGGCCGGTGAGGCCCCAGACGATGAAGAGGTTGCGATACGGCCGGTGCTGCCGCCCACCGAGGGGGATGTAGACGTAGTCGCGGAAGAAGGTGGACAGCGAGATGTGCCAGCGCCGCCAGAAGTCCGTCACCGAGCGCGCGACGTACGGGTGGTCGAAGTTCTCGAGGTAGTGGAAGCCGAACATGCGACCCAGGCCGATGGCCATGTCGGAGTAGCCAGAGAAGTCGAAGTAGATCTGCAGCGTGAACATCGCGAGGCCGAACCAGCCGTCGAGCACCGAGAGCCCGGCGAGTTCACCGCCGATGGTCTTCTTCACCAGCTCACCCGCGACGTTCGCGATGACGACCTTCTTGAAGAGGCCGAGCGCGAAGCGCAGCACGCCCGAGGCGAACAGCTCGAGCGTGTGCCGGCGCGAGTCGATCTGATCGGCGATGGTCTGGTAGCGAACGATCGGCCCCGCCACGAGCTGGTGGTACAGGCTCACGAACAGCAGGAACTTTCCCCAGCTGCGCTGCGCCTTCACCTCGCCGCGGTAGACGTCGATGACGTACGAGATGGTCTGAAACGTGTAGAACGAGATGCCGACCGGCAGGGTGAACGGCGGCGGGCTGAGCGTGGTGCCGAACGCGCCGTTCACCGTCTCGACGAAGAAGCTCGCGTACTTGAAGACGGCGAGCAGGCCCAGGTTCACGCACAACGACGCGATGAGCGCGCCCTTCGCCTTCACCGTGCCGCGCCAGCGCTCGACCAGCAGGCCGATGGAGTAGTCCACCGTCGTCGACAACAGCAGCAGCGACACCCAGACGGGCTCGCCCCACGAATAGAAGAAGAGCGAGAAGGCGATGAGCAGCCAGTTGCGCCAGACCGGGTTCGACCACGCGAAGTACAGCACCAGGTTCGCTGGCAGAAACGCGTAGAGGAAGACGAGGCTCGCGAAGACCACGCGAGGCGAGTTCAAGCAGGTCGGCGCACCACGTCCACTTCGCGGCTCTGGCGTGGCCTGCAGGCGCTGGCCGAAGTACGAAATGCAGCATGCCGACGCCCAGCGCTCTCGAGAAAGACCTCACGCACGAGGTGGGCGACGACGCTGCCTACCTGGCCATCATCGACCTCGGCTCGTACGCGAAGGATCTCCCCGACTGGGACTACCCGCAGCTCACGAAGAAGCTGGCCGCCGACATGAGCGCAGGCCGCGTGGTCGCGTGGGGCTGTTGCGAGGGGCCGATGCAGGTTCGGCTGTCGCGCGCGGCGCCGTCGAAGGCCCTGGTGAAGGAGCGCCACGCCGCGCTGACGTCGACGCTCGTGGTGACGGGGCCGTTGTGTCTGGCGGGCTACACGTCGATCACCATGTGCGCGCAGTTCGAGGACCAGCGGTTTCCCCAGCCCGCAGACCTGCTCTTCTCGCTGCCGCCGGGCCGCTACTCGGTGACCGTCTCGCGCCGCTTCGTGCACGAGGAAGGCGAGCAGTTTCCCGAGGGCGAGCTGCCCGAAGGCGACGCGTACGTCGTCACCTTCGAGCCCACCGACGCGCCGTTCGTGAAGGTGAGCCGTGTGGCGTGGGCGCCGCCGCCCTGAGGCATGCATCGTCTCGGAGGGACACGCGGCATCGTTCGACTACGCTCCCCGCATGCACGTCAAAGGGACCGGGTGGCTCGCACGTCACAGCGCGATGGAGCAGGAGTTCGGCGCCGCACGTTGGGCCGCCTTTCTCGAGCGCCAGCGACCGTACGCGCCGTTCCTCAACGCGCCGGTGATGCAGATCTCCCGCATTCCGGTCGAGCCGTTCCTGCGGGTGCACGACGCGCTCGTCGAAGAGTTCTATCGCGGCGACCAGAAGGCCTATTGGCGCTTCGGTGAGACGTCGGCGCAGTGGGCGCTCGCGAATCAGCTGCGTGGGTTGTTCGCTCCGCACGAGGCGCGGCGGTTTCTTCAGTTCAGCCCCACCATCTACAAAGGCTACTTCGACGGAGGCTCACTGCAGACCGAGACCACGCCCACCAGCGTCGACCTCATCATTCGCGGGGTCGAACCCAGGCACGTCTACTTCGAGTACTCGATCGTCGGGTTCGCCGTCGGAGGGCTGCGGGTGCTCGAGGCGCCCGTGACGCCCGAGTTGATCGCCGGCTTTTCGAAGGGTGACGCCGAGGTGCGCTACCGCTTCGTCGTCTCGAACTGAGTCAGCGGCAATAGCCGGTCGTCTGGCAGGTGCCCGTCGTGCACGCGATGGCCTGGCACCGCGGCACGCAGACGCCCTGAGAGCCCGAGCCGCTCGAGAACTCGCAGACGTAGCTGCTGCGGCACGTCGACTGACCGGTGCCGGGTGACGAGCACTTCTCGAGGCACACGTTGCCGACGCAGAAGCCGGGCGCGATGAGCGGCAGGCCGCCGCAGTCGAAGCCTTCGAGCAGACAGGTCGACGAGCAGTAGCCGCCGTTCGGCCAGCTCGCGCGACACACCGGAGACGCCAGCGTTCCGCCGTAGCACTGCGTGTTCATCGCGCACGGCGCTCCGGTCGGGCGTGGCGCGTCGGTGCACACCGCGTTCTGACACTGCTGGTACTGGCCGCACACCGCGCATGCGTTGCCCTGCTGGCCGCACGCGGTGTCTTCGGAGCCCACGAGGCATTGGTTGTTCTGACAGCAGCCGGTCGGGCAGCGGGTGGCGTTGCAGGTCACCTGCGCGCCGACGGTGGCGGTGATGGTGAACGCGCCGGCCGAGCTGCCCGACGAGGAGTCGACGATGACGTACGCGGTGACGGTGCTGGCCGAGACGTTGTTCCAGAAGGCGACGTCGGCGGCTCCTGCGGCGCCGGTGTTCGCGCCCGTCACGCACTGCGAGCGGCAGTTCGTCATCGAGGTCGCGATGGAGATGCTGGTGTCGAGCATCGCCCCCGAAGGAGCCACCCGCACGTCGAGCCCCTGCCCCGCGCCGACCTGCACCGCGTACACGACGTCGGCGCCCATGCGGCCGAGCGACGCGCACGAGCCCCCTGCGGTGTAGTCGTTGGTGAAGCCGAAGGTGGTGCCGGTCGTCGGCACGCCAGACTGCAGCGCAAGCGGCGCTTCGCAGCGGTCGCCCGTCGTGAGCGGCTGAATGCTCCAGCTCAAGGTGAACGCGCCGACCGAGGTCGTGGAGGAGTCGACGACCACGAAGACGTCGTCGCCCGAGGTCGCGAGGTCGATGGTCTCGGCGTTGCCCGCGGTCGCGGCGTCGATGGCGTTGTCACACGTGCGGGGAGACGCCTCACAGCGGCCCAGCGTGCCGACCGTCGCGCTCAGCGAGACGTCCCACGAGGTCGACGGCGTCACCGTGACCGAGACGCGCGCGGCCGAGCCCACCTGCAGCCGGTACACGCGATCGGGCCCGCTCGCGCTCAGACAGCCAGCACCCGCGCCATAGTCGTTGACGAAGCCCGACAACGTTCCGCTGCGGGAGCCCGGAGACGTGAGGAGGACCGCCGTCGCGCACGTCTCGCCAGTGCCCGACACGACGCCACCACCCGAGCCGCCCGCGCTGGAGCCACCCCCAGCGGCGCCGCCCGCGAAGGAGCCTCCGCCACCGGCGCCGCCCGCGAAGGAGCCTCCGCCACCGGCGCCGCCCGCGAAGGAGCCTCCACCACCGGCGCCACCCGCGAAGGAGCCTCCACCACCGGCGCCACCAGCGGCCGAGCCACCGCCGACTCCACCCGCGACCGAGCCACCCGCCGCGCCGTTGACGCACGTGCCGCCGAGACACACGTCAGAGGCCGAGGCGCACTCCACGCATCGCGACGCCGACGCACCGCACGCGCTCACCTGCGTGCCAGGCTGACAGACGCCGTGCAAGTCACAGCAGCCGTTCGGGCAATTCCCGACGTTGCACTCCGAGGTCGTTCCTCCGGCTGCTCCTCCACCTGCGCCCGTCAGGCACCGGCCTCCCTGCGCGCTGCCGTCGGGCCCCTTGGGAAACGCCGAACACCGGCTGTCGCCGCACACGGCGCACGCCGCCCCACGCGAACCACACTCGTTGTCGAACACGCCGAGCTGACACACGCCTTCCGAGCAGCAGCCGTTGCAGTTCGCCGGGCCACACGCGCCGCTCGAGCCCCCGCCCGTCGCGAGTCCTCCGCCCGCGCCCGACGTTCCACCGCCGGCGCCGAAGGAGCCCTGCACGCACTGCCCGAGCTGGCACGTCAACCCCGACAGCACACAGTTCGAGCAGACCGACCCCGTCGAGCCACACGCCGAAGGTTCGATGCCGC
The DNA here is from genome assembly GCA_016793585.1 of Archangium sp. Next base: position 25,486 of record JAEUJR010000841.1, on the reverse strand, counting down.
TCACGCACTGCCCAGACGAGTTGCAGCAGCCGACGCAGTTGCCCGGCCCACAGCCGCCCGCCTGCACCGTCATGTTGCAGGCCGACATCATCATCACCGTCACCAACAGCAGCCCACGCATCGAAGAACTCCCGAAGACGACGCCTCGTGCGCCGTCGAGACCTGTTGGAACGAGCCTTGGTGAATTGTTGCGGCGCATGGGGAGCGGCTCAGTTGCCAGAGAGCCGGCCTCACGCACAATGGCCCCGCCTGTCTTCGCTTGCCGACTCATCGCGTCTCCCGGCACTGGCCGTCGTCGCTGCGCCAGACGTCGAGGTCGTCGACTTCGATGGTGGCTCCGGCGGTGCGCGTCGTGTCCGAGAAGACGAGAAAGCCCTCGTCGCCCACCTGCCCCATCACGTTCACGGCCGCGAGCGTCGGTGGCAGCCTCGACCAGGTCGCGAGCGGCCCGGGTTGGTCGAACATCTCGCCAACCGCGGTGCCTGGAGGGCCGAGAAAGAGGCGCATGCTCACGGCGGTCGCCGTGCCCTTCACGTAGGCCCGCGCGCACCACACGCCGGCGCGCGAGACGCGAAAGCGCCACGTCGACGCGAACTCGTTGTTGAAGAGCCCTGGCGCCACGGTGAAGCGCAGCGCGCGCCCGCTCCGGCCCGCGACGACGTCGACGCGACCGCCTCCTCCCGACGAGGTGAACGGCACGACACCGGCGCACTCGAAGTCACCGTTGAAGGCGACGTTCTCGGGCATCGCGCGCGAGGGCGGGCACGACACGCCCGCATCGAGCGCGCCCGCGTCGGCCACGCCTGCATCGAGCGGCCCCCCGGCATCGAAGGCGACTTGCGCATCGGCGGGGCCTGCGTCGACGACGCCGGCATCGACGCGGGGAAGCCCTGCATCGAGCGGCGTCATCACCGGAGCGCGGCACTGCCCAGCCGTGCACGACGCGCCCGCACCACACGTCACGCACTGCGCACCAGCCCGGCCGCACGTGGCCACCGAGGCGACGACGCACTCACCACGCTCGGTGCAGCAGCCGCCACACGTCTCGGGGCCACACGCGGCGCTCGACTCCACTGCACCGCAGCCCATCGTCAGCACCGTCAGCAGAATCCATCTCGACATCGAGCACGCTCCGTGGGCGCATCGGCGCGCCGCGATGTCTTGTGTTGGAACGCGCCGTCGGAAATTGTTGCCGCTCGCGTTCGCCGCCCATGGTTTCTCTCGTCGTCACCGCCTTGCTGGCCGCGCCGCTCCCGACGGTGATGTCCTTCACGTCGGACGGCACGTGCAGCGACGAGCGCACGATTCGCGACGCCATCACCGTGCGCCTGGGGCGGGACCCGTTTCGTGATGGCACGCCCGGCCCGCGCTTCATCGCCAGCATCACGAAGCTGAGCTCGGGGTGGCAGAGCAGCCTGTCGGTCGACGGCGCCACGCCGCGCAAACGCACCTCGACCGACTGTCGCGAGCTGGCCCAGTCACTCGCGCTCGCCATCGCCCTCGTGCTCGAGCCCGTCAGCCCACCGAAGCCGGCGCCAGAGCCCGAGCCAGTCGTCGACCCCGAACCCGAGCCCGTCGTCTTCGAGGCGAGCGGCGCCGTGTTCGGGAGCGGCGGGTTGTCTCCGACGCTGACGGCGGGTGTGGGGCTCGGGGGCGGGCTGCGGGCTGAGCGCTTCGTGCTCGAGGTGGAGGCGCGCTTCGACGTGCCGTCTGCCACCGCCCTGGGCTCGGTCACCTTCAGGTCTTTTCCGCTGCTGCTCTCGGTGGCACCGGGGTTCGCGGTCGGCCGCTTGCGGCTCTCGGCGCCGCTGTCGGTGGGCGGGCTCTTCGTCACTGGCGCGTCGTCTGGCAACAGCCTGCTGGTGCTCGGCGGGCTTCAGGCAGCCGTCGTCATCGACGTGGGCAACCACTGGTTCTTCGAGCCGTTCCTGCGCGCGCAGGCCTCGTTCATTCGGGTGACGGTGCTCTCGGGTACCGCCCCGGTGTGGGCGACGTGGCCCGTCACCGCCCTTGCTGGAATCGCGATGCGTCACGAATTCCTGTAGGCCCGCAACAAAGCCGAGGCCCTCGTTCCAAGACCCCTGACGATGCCCACGATGGACTCCCAGACGCTGGAGCGCGTGTACCAGGCCGAGCTCGGCGCGGTGCATGCCTTCCTCGTGCGGCTCGGGGCTCCGGGTGGTGACGTCGGCGATCTGCTGCACGACGTCTTCCTCACCGCGGTGAAGCGGTGGAGCTCGTACGACCCGCAGCGCCCGGTGCGCCCATGGCTGCTCGGCATCGCGTTCAACGTGTACGGCGACTGGAAGAAGACGGGCGCGCGGCGCTTCGAAGAGGGGCGTGACGAGCTCCCCGAGCGCGGTGACGAGAGCGACCTCGAGGCGCGCGTCGAAGCACGGAAGACGGGCGCGCTGGTGCAGGCCGCGCTGCTCGAGCTCGACGAGCCCAAACGCGCCGCCTTCGTGATGCACCACTTCGAAGGGCTGAGCCCCAACGAGATCTCCGAGGTGATGCAGGTGCCCGCCGCCACCACGTACACGCGCCTTCGCAGCGCCCGCCTCGAGCTGACCGAGGCCGTGCGCCGCCGTCAGAACCCGTCTTCAGGAGCCGCCGCATGAACGACCTCGAGCTCGAGCCGTTGCCCGACGACGTGCTGGCGGCGCTGGGTGAGGCGCCCGTGCCGGCGTTGCCGCCCGCAGTCGCAGAAGCCGTGCTGGCGAAGGTGAAGCTGTCGGCCGGGTTGTCGGCGGCGGCGGCCGTGTCGAACGCGGCCTCGCAGGGTGTGTCGTCGACGACGGTGGCCGCGAAGGGCGGCGTGAGCGTGCTGCTCAAGCTGTTGCCGGTGCTCACGTTGACCGCCGGCGTCGGCCTGGGCGTCGCGGCCGATCGCTTCGTGTTGCGCCCGAACAGCGTCACCGAGCGCGTGGTGGTGGAGCGCGTCGAAGTGCCGGCCGTCGTGCCCGAACCGAAGCCCGTGGTGAAGGCGCCGCCGAAGAAGGTGGTCGCCGTCGACACGCTCGGCCGCGAGCGCGTGCTGCTCGACCTCGCGCGCTCTGCCCTGTCGTCGGGCGACGTCGCGAAGGCGCTGGCCGCGGTGCAGTCACACGAGACGCAGTTTCCAGCGGGGCAGCTGACCGAAGAGCGCGAGGCGCTGGCCGTACAGATTCTGTGGACGGCGGGCCGCAGGGACGAAGCGACGCGACGGTTGCACGCGTTCAGCCTGCAGTTCGCCGACAGCCCGCTGCGCCCGTCACTCGACGCCATGATGCGCTGACGCCGCCGCTTCGGCGCGGAAGACCCGAGATGTTACCGCCGGCCACATGAAAGTGACCAGCGGAAACATGAATGTAACCGGCGGTCACATGGCAGCACATGTCGGTGACGCGAGCGGGCGACGCTTTCACGAGAAATTCACACGAAGCCCGCGCAGAATTCACTGCCGAGCCCGACAAATCGGCTCCGCAGCGATTCGACAGGAGGAAGCAATGCACGACGACGTGACGCTTCGCCAGCTGGGTATGCGTGTGGAGCAGTTCTTCGATTGGTACCGCCGGCAGGAGCCGGAGGCCGTGCCCGACGCCGCCGCCGAAGTGGTGGCTTCCTTCACCTATCTCTCGACGCACCCCAACCGGGAGCAGGCTCGCAGGCTGCTGCCCGCCACCGAGTCGTTCAGCTTCGGCGCGTTGTGGGAAGAGATGCGGCTGGCGATCGCCGAGCTCGCCCGCGCCTGACGGCGCTGTTCAAATTCCCAGCGTCAACCCGGCGGTGCCACCGAAGATGATGGCATTGCCGTAGCTGAACACGCGCCCGCCGAGCCGCAGGTGCAGCAGCTCGAAGATGGGCGCGATGAACGCGGCTTCGATCGCCGCGTCGATGCCGGCCGGGCCGAATTGCAGCGAGGGCCGCACCTCGAGGCCGAGCATCTTCAAGTCGTCGCGCCAGAAGGCGTAGCGGTGCGGCAAGCCCACGTCGAAGCCGTCACGCACCTGCCCGCCCACGACCAGGCGCCGGTAGCCCGCCGACAGGGCGCCCTCGACGTGCTGCCGCGGGAAGATGCGCAGAAGCGCGTGCGCCGCGAAGGTGCTCACCGCCGCGGGGCTGAAGTCGCCCTGAACGTCGGTGCCGAAGTAGCCGAACGCCATCGTGAAGCGGCCCTGACCGAAGGGCCTTGGGCCCGAGAAGGCCACGCCCGTGTCGGCGCCGCCCTGGAGATCGAGCTGAAAGCTGGGGCACCCGAAGCGCTGCTGCACGACGGGCGTGGCGTCGTCGTCGAAGGCGTAGATGACGACGGGCAGCGCGATGGCGACCAGCACCGCGATGACGAGCAACGCCTTTCCATCGCCGCCACCGCCGCCTGCGCTGCTGCTGCTCCCGCCCGAGGACGAGCTGCCGGTGGTGCCACCTCCGCTGCTCGAGCTCGAGCCGGTCACCGCGAGGCCGGTCGACACGCGCGGCAGCGGCAGCAGGTACGTGCCCGAAGGGTAGCCGAAGCACTGCTGAGCCCAGGTCGGCGGCGGCTGCACCGGCTGCGAGACGGGCGCATACGAGGGTGGTTGCTGCACGGGGGCATACGACGGCTCGACGGGCGCCGGCTGCTGCACCGGCTCGGGCGTCGGGAGCGGCGGCGGCGTCGGCTCCTGCGCCTGCACCACGCCAGCCAGAACGAGGAGGGTCACCGGAAGCAGCCGGGTGCGACGAGCCATGGGCAGACGTTGAAGGCCCGTGGAGCCGGGCGCAAGCCCCTCGAGGGCCGGGCCGAACGTGACGAAGGGCAACTCGCCGTTCACCCCCGCCCGGAGTTCGAGATGCCCGTCAGTGCCTTCGAGTCAGACTGTGTCAGCGTTCAGTTCGACGCCGAGATCAACACCGTTCACCTCACGTGGAAGCGCTTCGCGAAGGGCGCCGAGTTCAAGGAGGCCCTCGAGCAGGGCCTCGCCGCGGCGAAGAAGTTCAAGGCGACGGGGTGGATCGGCGACGTGCAGTACCTGGGCGTCGTCGACGAGGCCGACACGCAGTGGGTGAACGGCGATTGGTTTCCACGGCTCTTGTCGCAGAGCTCGCTCACGCACATGGCCGTCATCGTCGGCGCGCGCGCCATCACCAAGATGAGCGTCGGCGCCATCATGTCGAAGGTCGCTGGCAAGCTGATGAACAAGTACGTCGCCACCGTCGGTGAAGCGCGCGGGTGGATCGCGGGCGAGCAGCGCCTGAAGAAGAGCGCCTGACGGGCGTTGTCAGCGCGCCGTCGACAGGGCACAACGCGGTGCATGCGACTGGTCTGTCTGTGCCTCGTGGTGCTCGCGTCGGCGTGTGGCCCCAACTCGATGTCGATGGACGCAGGCACGAGCTGCAGCGTGCCCACCCTCAACCCACCGAACCTGGCGCGCAACGGCCTCTTCGAGTGCGGCGACCCGACGCTGGAGTTCAAGGCCCTCGACCCCAACAGCAAGGTCGAGGTCTCGACGGGCCGCAGCGGCAAGGCCCTCAAGTTCACCACGGCCAACGGCATCTACGGCAACCGCTTCGGCTCGGAGTGGAAGGTCGTCGCCCCCGCGGCGGCGAGCTACTGCCTGCGCGTGTGGATCAAGAGCACCTCGACGGCCACCACGGTGCGCTTCTACGGGCTGACGCCGAACTCGGGCGTCGCGAGCGGCAATCAGTTCGACATGCCGGGCCCCGTCACGGCGTGGAGCCAGGTGCCTCCGAACGTGAAGCTCGACGTGACGGTGAAGGCCGGCGACGAGCTGAGCGTCGGCATCGAAGACAAGACGAACACGCCGGGCACCGTCATCGAGCTCGACGACGTCGACCTCTGGGTGAGCGCTGATGGGCGCTGCCAGGAATCACGCACGCCATGACGACGCTGCAGGTGAAGGGCTTCGCGTGGCTCAACGTGCTCACGTGCGTGCGTGAGCAGTTCGGCGCCGAGACGATCACTGCGCTCAAGGCGGCCTTTCCGCAGCACGCGATGTTCTTCGACGAGTCAGCCGTGCTGCCCGTCGGCTGGGTGCCCGGCGAGTTGCACTGCGGCGCCATCGAGTGGGTGACCCGCGAGAAGTACGCCGGCTCCCTCGACGGAGCCCAGACCATCGGCACCCTGCTCGCGTCGCGAAACCTGTCGAGCACGTTCCGCTCGTTGAGCCGGCTCGAAGATCTGCGCACCGCCCTCGCCTCGACGCAGCGCGCGTTCAGCCAGTTCTACTCGCGCGGGGTGATGGCGTTCACGGTGAAAGACGTCGTGCTCGAGGCGCGGCTCACCGATTTTCCCGCGGCGTCACCCATCATGGGTCACTGCCTCGGCGCCGGGCTGGTCGCGTTTCTGCGTGCAGGGCACCTCGACGCGAAGCTGCTCAAGGTCGAGGTGGGGCCAGACTCCATCGCGTACGACGTGAAGCTGCGTTGATCGCGACGCCGTGGGTCGTTGCCTCCGAGTTCGCAGAACCCGAGTCCACCGCCGAGGTGGGTTGAACCGCTTGGCACGGCGCTGACACCTGGCCGTCACACGCGGCCTGCAGACTCACTTCATGAACCTCAACGCGCCGTTCGTCGTGGCCCTGCTGGTCGCAGGCTTCGCCAGCGTCTGGTTGGTCGTGGTGGTCGCGGTGCGAATTCTCCGCTGGGTTCGCAACAACCGCGCAGAGGCCGCGGCGATGATGACGGGCACCTATCTGCAGGACGTCGCCAGCGGAGCCCTCGCGCCACCCGAGCCTGGCTTCCCTGATTGGTTGGGCGACCTGGTCGACTCGTTCAGCGAGGGGACTCCGGGCGAGAGCGGTGGCAGCGCGCCGGGCCTCGACCACACGCTGCAGCATTCGAGCGATGGCGGCAGCGCTCCCGAGGGCTACAGCGCGCAGTGACGGCTGGGCGTATACGGGCGGCATGGGCCACGTCCTCACCGAACACAGCAACCGCATCGGCACCCTCACGCTGAACCACCACGAGCGGCGCAATGCGCTCTCGGCTGCGTTGGTGGGCGACCTGCTCGACGGCCTCGACGTGATGGAGCAGGCCAAGACGCGCGTCGTGATTCTGCGGGCCGCTCCCGGTGCGAAGGTCTGGTCTGCCGGCCACGACATCAACGAGCTGCCCGAGGGCGGCAGAGACCCTCTCGGCTTCGCCGACCCGCTGCGCACGGTCATTCGCCGCATCGAAGACTTCCCCGCGCCCGTCATCGCGATGGTCGAAGGCACGGTCTGGGGCGGTGCGTGCGAGCTGGCGATGAGCTGCGATCTCGTCTTCGCCACGCCCGAGACGACCTTCGCCATCACGCCCGCCAAGCTCTCGGTGCCGTACAACGTGTCGGGCCTGCTGACCTTCCTCAACCGCATGCCGCTGAGCCTGCTGAACGAGATGGCGTTCTCGGGCGAGCCGATTCCTGCGACGCGCGCGCATGCACTGGGCGCCATCAACCACCTCGTGCCCGCCGCCGAGCTCAGCGCCTTCACCATGGCGTTCGCGCTCAAGGTCGCTCGCAACGCGCCGCTCTCGGTCACCGCCATGAAGCGCTCGGTGCACATCCTCACCGCCGCCAAGGCGTTGCCGCCCATCACCTTCGAGCAGATTCAGGGCGAGCGGCGAAAGGTCTGGGACAGCCGCGATTACAAAGAGGGCATCGCGGCGTTCAAGCAGCGACGAGAGCCCGACTACCGCGGCGAGTGAGCGTCTGTGCATCGCCTGGAGAGTTCCGGTGTCCTTCCGTCATGGGCACAGAGCGCTGTAAGCCAACGTCTTTATTGAGCAACCCGACTGGCGCGAACTGTCCAGCCAGATGTCGCCCCTCATCCCACCCTGGGCCGACAACCCGTCATCTGCACGCTGTCGGAGCCCGGTGACCTGCCCACGAACGAACTCGAGCTGCTTCTCAAGAAGACGCGTCGCACGCTGACGCCAGAAGCGACGCCCATCGCGCGCTCGCTCGAGCTGTACCAGCGCTTCGGGCCGATTCTGTTCTCGCACTTCTACCGGGCGACGGGAGACGAGCAGAAGGCCATGGCGGCGACGCGCGAAGCGTTCGAGCGGCTGCTGATGACGGGCCTCACCGAAGACCGCGACGTCGTCTCGTGGGTGCGCTCGCTCAACACCGAGTCAGTGCACTGACAGCGACAGCGCGCCGAGCAGCCCGAGCTGGAACAGCACCTGCGGCGTGTTGCACGCGAACGTGATGCGGTTGATGCGCCTGAAGCGCTCCGACTCGGCGTCGGCGAACCAGATGCCGTCGTCACCCGTCGTCTTGCCCTCGACCGCCTTGAAGAACAGCGCGGCGTAGAGCAGCTCGACCACCAGGCTGAAGACGAGCATCAGCACGAGCGCAGGCGCCCACCAGCGCCACGCGCCCAGCGTCGCCAGCTCGGGCCCCGCCCACGCGGCGAGCCCCAGAATCGTCGCGATGCAGAGCGCGTCGTGCGCGATGCCGATGGGCGGCCGCCAGTTCTTGGTGACGTGCAGCATGAACATCTCGGCCGCGCCACGCAGCCACATCGAGAGCGCGTGGGCGGCGACGATGAGGCGGTAGCTCGACGGCAGCGCGGGCTCGAAGGCCAGCACCGCGCACTCGACGAACCAGAACCAGATGGCGAAGAACAGCCACAGCACCTTGGGGTTGGAGATCTTCCCGCCCCGCGCGCCGTGCCCCGCGTTCTGCTTCGCGCGAAACCGCAGGCCCATCACGATGGCGACGAGCACGCCTGCCCAGAGCAGGCCCACCGTGCGCAGCGAGGCCATCACTTCGTCGGCGCGTCGGGCTTGGCCGCAGGAGCAGGCGTCTTCGCCGGCGCGGCCTTCTTCGAGTTGTACGTGCGGATCAGCTCGTTGGTGAGGTCGAGGTACGGCGGCGCCCACGCGAGGCCCGAGCTCGAGCGGTCGAACACCATCGACAGGCCTTCACGCTGCGCGATGTCGGCGAGAATGAGCTCGAACTTGGGGAGGATGGTGGACATCTCCTTGCGCTCGGCCTCGGCGATTTCGTACTGCGCCTTCTGCACCTTCTCGGCGAGCTCGTTCTGCTTCTTCATGATGCCGTCGAAGCGCTCGCGGCGGGCCTTGTCGTCCATCGTCGCTTCCTGCTTCTTGAAGACCTCGGCCTCCTTCTCGAGCAGCACCTTGTCGTTCTCGAGCTCCTTCTTCTTCGCGTCGGCCTTGGTCTGCAGGCGCTGCTTGGCGGCGCGGCCTTCATCGACCTCGACGAGGGCGCGCTGGAAGTCGACGAAGGCGGCCTTGAACTCGGCGTGAGCGACGGTGGCGACGAAGAGCGAGGCGAGGACGATGCGGTTCATGTGAAGTCCTTCACGGGGAAAGTGACGACGGCCGCCTGTATCACGGCCGGCCCCGCCGTCACTTGCACTCGACCGCCGTCACCTGCGCTTGCGGAGCGCCATGGTGGTGTCGAGGCGGGACGCGAGCAGGTCGACGAAGGCCCGCACGCGGGGGGCGAGGTGCGGGCCGGGTGGAAACACGGCGTGCAGCGGAGAGAGCGGCGGCTCGAACTCGGTCAGCACGCGCACGAGCGAGCCATCGGCCTCGAGGTCGGCCGAGAAGCCTCCGGGCATGCGCGCGATGCCCAGCCCGGCGACCGCGAAGTCACGCGCGAGCATGAAGCTGTTCACCGCGACGCGCGGCCGCACCGGCATCGCCGTCACCTTGCGTTTGACGAGCAGCGGCCACTTCGCGCTGCGCTCGTGGTTCGCGTACACGATGCAGTCGTGGTCGAGCAGGTCGGCCGGCGTCAGCGGCGTGCCGTGCTTCGCGAGGTACTTCGGGCTGGCCACCATCACGATGGGGTTGGTGCCGAGCAGGCGCGCCTTGAGCGAGGAGTCGGCCAGCGGCCCGGCGCGCAGCGCGAGGTCGTAGCCCTCGGCGACGAGGTCGACGTAGCGGTCGGTGAGGTCGAGCGTCACGCGCACGTCGGGGTTCGCCGCCATGAACTCGGTGAGAATGTCTCCGAGGAAGTGCTCGGCGAAGGTGACGGGCGCCGTCATGCGGAGCACGCCACGGGGTGACGCGTCGCTCTGCTGCACCTCACGGGCGGCGTCGGTGATGGTGCCCAGCGCCTGGCTGCAGCGCTGGTGAAACGCCTCGCCGATGTCGGTGAGGGTGACGGTTCGCGTGGTGCGCTGCAGCAGCTGCGCTCCGAGCTGCTCTTCGAGCAACGCCACCCGGCGGCTCACCGTCGACTTCGGCACGTTGAGGCTGCGGGCAGCGGCGCGAAAGGAGCGGTGCTCGACCACCGCCACGAAGGCCGTCACCGCGTTCAGGTCGAGTTGGCTGATGTCCATATGATGGGCCAGTTTGTTTCAGAACCGCCGATTGTCCAAGCGCATCTTGAAGGGCAAACCGCAGTCGGCAGCACCACCCCCGCGAGGCACACCATGACGACGATGACGAACACCGCAGCGAATGAGCGGTCGGCTCCTGCAGTTTCAGCTGGCGCGCTCTTTGGCGCAGGGCTGCTCGGAGGGCTCGTGGCCGCAGTCGGCAACCTGGCCCTCTTCTTCGGCTCGGGCGCAGCCGGCGTCTCGCTCGAGGGCGTGTTTCAGCCCGGCCAGCCAGTCGCGTCGCTGAGCGTGGTGCCGGTGATCATCTCGTCCATCGTGCCGGCGATTCCCGGAGCGCTGCTCGCCCTGCTGCTGGTGAAGTTCGCGCGCCAGAAGGCAGCGCTCGTGTTCGCCGTCATCTCGGCCGTCTTCACGGTGGTGTCGTTCGGCGGCCCGGCCAACGTGCAGGGCCTGTCGACCGGCGGCCTCGTGGTGATGGAGCTGATGCACGTCGTCGCGGCGCTCGGCATCGGCGGCGCCCTCTGGCGCAAGCTCGCGGGCAAGTGACCCGTCAGCGGAAGACGCCCTCGTTGCGGTAGTCGACGTGGGCGTCGAAGTCGGCCCAGCCATCGCCCTGCTTCAACTTCGTGGGCACGCGGCCGTCGAGGGCGACGAGCGCTCCGTCAGCCGAATAGGTGACGAAGAGCGGGTCGACGACGAGCGCCAGGAGCGCGCTCTTCGCCGCCATTCTGATGCGCGTCTGGCCGTTGGAACCGTCGACGCGCGAGAGCTCGAACGGAATCGTCTCGAGCCGGCTGGTCACGGCGAACCGAATGGTGAGCGTCTCTCCCTTCATCAACTGCTCACGGTGGCGCGCGATGAAGCCGAACAACGTGGGCCCGACGACCACGCTCTCGCGCAAGGGCTCCTCTGTAAAGCGCTCCACCCCACTTGATGACTGGCTGAGCCGAACCACGCCCTTGTCGATGGTGACGCGGCCGACCTCACGGGTCTGCAGTTGCCACTGCACGAAGGACGAGAGCGCATAGTCGGCGTCGTGCGTCGCCTGCTCGATGAGCACCGCCTCGGCGCCCCGCTTCGTGAAGCTCGTCGAGCTGCCGTCCTTCACGCGCCGCTCGTATTCGTAGATGGGCTTCGTCGGCTCCTTCAGCGGCGCGACCGTGCCGACGTAGACGAGGTCTCCGAAGGTGCTGCTCTCTCGAGAGACGGTCGCGAGCTGGTCTTCCACTGTCGCTCCCGCTGCGAGTGACTTCGTGGAAGCACAGGCGACGGGGAGCAACGAGACCAGCAGGAGCAGGCGCATGGACGGCGTTGGTTGCCGCCCGCGCCTGGAACGATCACGACACGCTGCGCGCCGGAATGTCGGTGAACACCTTGTTGGCGTCGTCCATCGTCACCTTGCCGTCGGCGACCTGCTGCATGCGCGCCATGTTCAGCTCGGAGCGCTTGAACGAGCCGTCGGGCTGCCGGTCGTAGCGCGCGATGAAGAGCGGTGGGTCGTCGGTCACCGCCCACGTCTTGCCGGCCGAGGTCGGCGTGTCTTTCGTGGTGATGCTGTAGACGTTGCGCATCACCATGTTGTCGTCGAGGTAGAGCTTCTCGCGGTTGGTCCACTTCACGCCGTCGCTCGCGCCATCGGCGAGGCCGCTGGGCCCGCTGATGATGCTCGCCTGGCCCTTCTTGTCCGGCCACGGGTTGTACTGCTTGCCGTTGACGCCCACGCGCCAGTGGCCGAGGCCGCCGTCGGCGCTGCCGAACTGCTGCAGCTCCATGCGCGGCACCGAGACGCCGAGCGAGGTGATGGCCGAGCGCAGCGCGATGAGGTCGTTCGCGTTGGTGCCGCCCGAAGGAGAGCCCGTCGACGCGTACAGCCCTTCGGCCATGAAGGTGACGTCGGCGGCCGAGAACTTTCCGTCGCGAATGCGCTTCACGCACTCCTTGAGAAGGCCGGAGTTCGCGTCGGGCCCGAACAGCTTCTGGCCCGCCGGCGTGACGTTGCCGTTCGCGTCGACCAGCTTCGAGGCGAGCTCCTGAATCGACTCGGGCCGCCCGGCGATCATGCCCATGAGCATCGAGGTCGGCCCACACGAGGTCGCGTCGTTCGAGGTCTGCGCGAGCCCGTCGACCTGCACCACGTTCTTCAAGAACGCGTCGGGGTCTTTCTTGATGTCTTCCATGGTGAACTGCGTGTTGCGCGCGGTGTTCTTTCGCACCGCCGCTTCGGCCTGCGCGACGTTGAAGTCGGTCTTGCCGCCGCTCGAGCTCGAGGGCCCGGCCGAAGGAGCCGGCGCTCCACCCGCCATGTTGGGGAAGCGCTTCTGGTAGTACTCGCGGAACTCGCCGGCGGTGATTTGCCCGTCTTTGTTCAGGTCGAACGCGGGGTTCGCCTTCGCGACTTCGGCGCCGCCAATCTTGTAGTCGTCACCCTTGCCCACCGCGGCCGGCCAGAACGTCGCCAGGTACATGTCGGAGCCCGACTTCATGCGGCCCTTGAAGCTCGAATAGAACTTCTCGACGTAGGTGAGCTGCTCGGTGGCGCTCATCTTCGCGAGCGCGTCGGTGGTGGTGCCGAGCGCCTTCGCGGTGGCGGGCATGAACTGAATGAGGCCGGTCGCGCCGCCGTTCGGGTTCTTGCGCCACGGGTCCATACCGCTCTCGTTCTGCATGACGGCCAACATCCACTCGGGGCGAACACCGAGGCGGGCCGACATCTCCTTTACCTTCTGCACGAACTCGGGGCCGTGCTTCTTGAGCGCGACGGCCTCGAGGCCCGACGCTGCCGCCCCCGACGGACCACTCGGCGCCACGGGACCCGAGGGACCCGACGGACCGCTCGGTGCTTCACCGCCCGAGGGCGTGGGCTTCGGAGGCAGCGGCTCTCCCAGCAACGCCGCGCGCGTCTCGGGGCCGACGATGCCGTCGACGCCGATGCCCTTCGACTGCTGGAACTTCAGCAGCGCCTCTCGCGTCTTCGCGCCGAACTTGCCGTCGATGGGGCCCGGGTCGAAGCCCGCGTCTTTGAGCTTCTGCTGCAGGTCGCTCACCGTCGCGCCGCTCGCGCCTTCACGAACCCACGTGGTGCGGTCGCTGGTGATGGTGCTCACGCCGGTCGCCGCAGGCGTCGCCGTTGGCAGCAGCCGCGCCGGGGCGGCAGGGCCGAACGCATCGGTCGGAGCCTTCGTGTCGACGGGCGGTGGCGGCGCCGCAGGCGTCGTGGGCTGCGTGACGGGCAACGAGGGGCGGGGCTGGGTGACCTTCATGGGAGGAACCTCGGAGTGAGTGAACTCACATCGACGCGGAAGACTCCGAATCCTCGCCGACGCGTGTGGCGAGTTGCGAGGGCCATTCGGTCACGATTTCTGTTCCGAGTGGCTACGGCCGGTTGGCCCCATCGGTCGATGATCCGATGCCACAGAGAACCAGCTCGCGAGTCATGACTGCGCAGCGTCGTCGCCCGAACCGAACCACGAGAAGAAACGCCCCAACAACGAGCGCTGCTCCTCGGCGACCTCGGGCTCTTTCGCGTTGGCCTTCGTCGCGCACGCGGCGCAGATGAGACCCGTCACCGTGCTCTGCGCTTCACCGAACGGCCGGCGCTCGCCGCAGGCTTCACACTCGAACCCGCCACTGCCCGACGACGAGGCGCGCGGCTTCGACTTCTTCTGGCCCAGCACCGCGACGTCGTGGCCATCGAGGAAGACGCCCTGACAGCGGCCACAGCGCTCGACGTCGACCCTCCCTTCGAGCACCGCGGCGTCGAGCTTCACGCGACACGTCGGGCAGCTGCGCGTGGTGCTGCCCTGCCGGCGGCGAATGGAGCGCCCGAGCGCGGCTTCGACCTCACCGGCGTTGAACCACAACGAGCTGCACTGGCCGCAGCGATCGAGCTCGACTTCTCCAGAACCACTACGCGCAGGGACGAAGAAGGCCTGCATGCGCTGCCGGCAATCGGGGCAGATGACCATCAGGCTCTCCCCACGTCGGCGTGGGCGGCGAGGCGCGCGATGACGGCGTCGGCGCCGGTGACGAGCGTGGCGCCGTCCCACAGCGCGGGCGTCGCGGCACCACCACGCGCCGTCAGGTCGGCCACCACCTCGGGGTAGGTGACGTTGCGAAAACGCACGTGCTCGGCGAGCTCGTGGTCGACGACGTACTTGCGCACCTTCGCGCTGCCCGGGTCGGTGATGGCGTGAAACAGCTCGAGCGTGGGTTCCGGCATGGCGCCGGAGTGTACGTCACATTCCCGCGCCGAACGGCCACGACACCACCTGCCCAGACACGTGGCCCGACACCACACCACCGTCGACGTCACTCGCGCTGGTGAACTCGACCGTGCCAGGCCCGAGCAGGCCAATCGGCTTCACCACGCCGCCGACGAACTCGACGACGATGCCCACGCGCTGCACGAGGTCGAGCGGAATCACCCCCGCGTCGGGCGCGGGTGGGTAGAGCTGCGGGAGCATTCGCAAGCCGACCAGCATGGCCGTGCCGTCGGCGCGCGCAGCGATGAGGTTCACGCCAGCCTTTGGGCCGTCGTTGCCACCCGTGTCGATGCCAGCCGTCGACGCCGTTCGGGCAAACGGAAGGGTGCCACCGTCGAGCGTGAGGTCGAACGTCGCGGAGCTGACGCCGAACGGGTTCTCGGAGGTGATGGTGCCCCAGTTGGTGCTGAAGGTGCTGTCGAAGCGGCCGAGCGGGTACAGGCACGGCGACGCGCGCTCCCCCGACGGAGCCAGCGCTGGTGCGGCCGTCAGCTCGCGCGTCAGGTTCGTTCTGCGGGTGTCGATGAAGCGGCGCACGTCGGCCAGCCCGTTCGAGAGCTGCGCGGCCTGAATCGGGTGCACGTGCGGGCGCACGAGGTTCTCCATGCGCACCACCTCGCGGCGCAGCTCGCTCTCGAAGAAGACGCTGCTGAGCAACGAGCGCACGCGGGCGAGGTAGCGCTGCCGCAGCGCCGGCACGTTGTAGAGGCGACGCGCGAGCACGCCCCGCAGCATCGGGCCTTCGGGGTTGTCGGCTGACGAAGGCTCGGCTCCGAAGACCGCGTCAGCGCCCCAGGGAATGAAGGTGAACCGGCCCGTCTCGGGGTCGTCGTAGATGAAGAAGTTGTTCGTGTTGCCCGCGTAGCCGTCCCAATGACGCAGCAGCGTCTCCATCGCCCAGAAGTCGATGAACTGGTTCAGGTCGATGACCGCGGCGAGCTTCACCTCGAGCTCGGCGTCAGTGGCCCTCAGCGCAGCGGTGACGCGCTCGAGGTCGCTGCGGTCACCCGTGTTCTTCAAATCGAAGGTGCCGACGAACGTCGTCGTGAAGTCGCTGAGCGTGCCCTCGTAGAGCGAGCCCGACTTCTTCGTGAAGTGCCGCTCGAGGAAGTCGTTGTCGATGGCTTCGACGTGCGCGTACACGCCGAGGTCGGCGCCGTTCACGACGACGTGCGCGAAGTTGCAGCGCGGCGCGCGAAGGCCGGCCTTGCGGAACAACGCGTAGCCGAGGCACTGCCGCACGATGGAGGGGTCTTGCTGCGCGTTGTTGAGCGTCATCGCGTCGAGGCCAGAGACCTTCTGCTTCGGAACGTTCGCGTCGAACTTGAGCTTGAGCGACGGCCGGTTCACCGAGAGCGAGCCGAGGAAGCCCTTCTTCTTCACCGTGCTGCGCGGCAGTCGCGTGCCATCGACGGTGACGGTGCTCTCGAAGGTGGTGAACGGCGAGGGGAACGGCTGGCTCGTGCAGTTGCCTGAGAGCAGCGTGAAGAGGTCGCGAGTCTGGTTGCGCAGCACCTCCCAGTCGGCGGGCGCGACGTCGATGCTGACTTCGACGAGGTGGTCGGGGTCGAAGAGCGGCGCGGTCGGATCTCCGGCGTCGACGACCTGCACTGCACTTCCACCCGCAGCCGAGCCTCCGCCGCTCCCTCCGTCCACGGTGGGCGCCACGGGGCTGCAAGCCGTCAGACACACGATGAGCAGGAGTGGGCGCACGGTTGGTGGTCATCAGACACCGCAGCGCTGAAAAACAGAAAGCACGACCTTCAGTCGTCTGGCTGTCGCGGGCATCATGAAGCCATGACCGCGTTCGGACTCGTGCTGTGTCTGGTGCTCTCGCAGTCGTCGGCGAACTTCTTTCCCATCGACGAGAAGCGCGGCATCTCGAGCTTCGAAGAGGCGTGGTACGGCAAGGCGCTGCGCGCGATGGAGGAGCAGCCGCTCCACACCGTTGCAGGCACCACGAAGGGCACGGTCTATCGCCTGACGATTCTGCCGACGTGGGGCAACCCCGTGGTCGTGCGACTCACCGTGCTCGACGGGAAGGCGACCATCGAAGGGAAGCGGCTCGACGGTCAGGGCGGCTATGAGCCGGGCAAGCTCGTCGAGAGGGGCGTCACTCCACTGAAGGAGGGAGCGGTCGCTTCGTTCGAGCAGCTGTTCGCGAAGCTGAACTTCGAGAGGCAGTCGACCCAGGACCCGACCCGCGGACTCGACGGCTCTGAGTACATCCTCGAGCGCGTCACCGAGGGGAAGTACCAGGTCGTCGTGCGATGGAGCCCCGACTCCGACACCTCGAAGCGCAGGCTGTCAGAGTTCGTGGCGGTGACGACCTGGCTGCATCGCGCGAGTCCGCTCAAAGCAGACGTGACGAACAAGGGCCGCGTCGAACTTCGCAAGAAGGAGTGACTACAGCTTCTGGCAATCGCGCCACGTCACCGACTTCGAGAGCGCGTTCACCACGCCCGGCACCGTCTTCCGCGCGACCGGGTGCACGTCGTGAAACAGCACCACGCCGCGGCGCCACAACAGCATGAGCGTGAGCACGCGCCCTTCGACCAGCGCGGTGTTCTTCGGCGCCTGCCAGTCCTGCGAGTCCATGTTCCACAGCATCACACCGATGCCCTGCTTCGCGAGCGCCTGCGTCTGTCGCAGCGTGCGTTGCCCGTACGGAGGCCGGAACCAGCGCACCGGGCCCATCGACGACGCGAGCTCGGCGTTCCACGCGTCGAGCTGCGCGGCCACCTTCTGCGACGTCACGTGACTCGCGTGCGAGCTGCCGTGAGAGCCCACACACTGCCCGTCGTAGAGCGCCTTCGCCGGCTTGCGCGCGTGCATCGCGTCTCCGACCACGAAGAACACCGCGTGCTGGTCGAGCGACTTCAGGACCGGGAGCAGCGCGTCGGTCTCGCCCGCAGCGCCCGTCGGCCCGTCGTCGAACGTGAGCAGGAACTCGCGATCGCCGAACGTCTCTCCCGTCACCTCGGAGTCGTCGAGCCGCGCAATCTCACTCGACACGGTCGACGACAGCATGGCGAGGCGGGCCAACTCCCGCACGTGCGCGGCGTGAAACTGGCGAGCTCCCGTGCGCCAGGTCGCGTACTCGGCAGGCAACGACTCGAGCATCGGCGTCGCGAGCGTGGCGAGTGTCTCGAACGACTCCGGCGCCTTCGAGGGGCAGAGCACGTCGTCGGCGGAGCAGCTCTCGACCCCACGACGAAAGTTCTCGAGCAACAGCGCCTTGCGAGACTTCTTCCACGCCTCGAGCGCGCCCACGTCTCCGTGCTTCAGGCCGACCTCTTGCGCGAGCAAGCTGCTGCGAACTTCGAGCGGCAACGCCGCGAGCGCCTCGACGAACACCAGCACCTCGGCCCGTGACGCGCGGTCGAAGTCCTTCACCGTCGACACCGGCTGCGGCCAGCCCGCGCGATCCGTCCACGCCACCGGCGCCACCGCCAGCACCACCACGAGGAGCCCGTGCATGGCGCGAACCTTAGTTCTTCAGCTTCGCGAGCATGCGCTTGCGTGCGTCTTCGTAGACCTTCATCGGGCGCTCCCGGTTCGCGAGCTCGTACTGCGTGAGCGCGTCGGCGAACTGGCCCTCGGCTTCGTAGATGCGGGCGATGTTGTAGTAGCTGCTCGCGCGCACCACGTTGGCGTCGGCGCCGCTCGCGAGCGCGATGGACTTGCGGTTCGCCCACAGCGCCTCGCCGTTGCGGTTGAGCTTGCGGAACGAGAGGCCCAGGTTCGAGTACGCCTGCCCGTAGTCGGGCGCGAGCTCGATGGCGCGCTGGTAGAGGGCGACCGACTCGAGCACGCGGCCGTCGTGGTACGCGCGCTCTCCTTCGGCGTTCACCTGCGTCGCATCGGCGGTGATTGCAGCGACCTCGGCCACGCGCACCGTCGGCTCTCCGCTGTTCCGGTTTCGCAGCTCGCTCTCGGGGTCGGCGTCGGCCGGCGTCAGCGTGTTGATGTCGTGCAGCTCGCCCTGCCCGTCGATTGAGAACACCGTCCACAACGTGCACTGTTTCGCCTTCGGCACCTCGTAGCGAAGATTGAGCGACTCGCCGATGTAGACGAACACCTTCGCGCCGCTCTCGGCCAGCGCCGCGCGGCTGCGCTCGGCCTTGTTCGTGTAGTCGTGCACCGCGAAGAGGTACGGCTGACCGAACGCCTTCTTCTCGATGGTGATGGTCTCGGGCCCGAACGAGTCGGTGTCGTCGACGTCGAGGTTCGCGTTCTCGCCCTGCTTGCGGCTGAAGAAGACGTGGTTGCGCGGGTAGACGGCGTGCAGGTCGAGGTCGGCGGGAGAGCGGCCCCAGCTCAACACCACGCGCAGCCCGTCGAGGCTGCGCATCACCGGAGAGAGCGCGTACGTCATGCCCTGACACGGGCAGCGCGCGACGAGCGTCGAATAGCCGGGCTTCTTCACGATGAGCAGCACGCCGTCGTCCTTGTCCGAGAAGGTCGGCGAGACCGTGGCGGCACCCGATGTCGACGTCGTCGAAGTCACCGAGGCCGCGCCGTTCTTCTGCAGCGTCACCTCCGCGCCTTCGATGCGCTGGTCCTTCACGACGGCGCTCAAGACGTTGACCGAGACGGGTTCAGCAGCAGCGAGGACGAAGACGAGGGCAGAGAGCGACATGGGTGCCGGAGCCGTTTCATGACCGGTGCCAGCAAGTTCAGCCTCGGAATTCGGGCGCTTGTCAGCCGGAGTGGACCTTCGGCCACACGCGGCGTGGCTGGCCTGCATCGCTGACTCCAATGGTAGATTGTTCTGTTCCATGCCCAGGGTTCCGCTTCGGTCTCTGTTTCGTCGGGCGCTTCAGTCAGTCGTCGTTGGTCCCCTCGCGCTCTCGGCCTGCGGCCCCGACGTGAGCCAGTACACGGCGCCCACGTGCGACGGCTCGCAGCTCGCACTCGTCGGCATCGACGCGCCCGTGATTCCCGACGTCATGCAGCTGCGTCGGGTCGTTGGAATGAGTCCAGACCGGGCCCAGAGCGTGGTGAGCACCGTCGGAGAGGTCTGCAAGACGGCGGTGAACAAAGCGACGTGTGAGACGGCGTTCACCGCGCTGGCGCCGACGACGGGCTTCGCCTCGGCCTGCCGGCAGCTGTGCGTCGACTACCACCTCGCGACGACCAGGGGCGACGAGGTGAAGGCGCTCACCACCTTCGAGGAGCTCAAGGGCCTCTTCGGCACCATCGACACCACGCAGGAGGCGGCGCTACTCGCGTTCGCTCGGGGCTACTCCATCGTGTGCGGGCAGGTCGACCAGGGCGGCGTGAAGAAGACCGGCACCTCGTTCGAGGTCATCGGCGCGAAAGGCTTCACCTGCGGCCCGGGCACGGCGTTGACGCGCTTCTATCTGAACGTCAGCGCGGACGGAGACGTGACCGAGAAGAGCAAGGAGGTCATCCAGTACGGCGACCCGAACTGCGCCATCGGCCGTCGCCCGCCCGGCCTCGAGACGGACGGCGCGGTGAGCTGTGACGAGGCGGTGGGCCGGTTCTTCGCCGAAGCAGCCCACCTCGAAGCGGCGTCGGTGCCGGCCTTCGAGCGAATGTTCGAAGAGCTGCGCGGGCTCGGAGCTCCAGCGGCGCTGTGTGAAGGCGCGCTCCACGCGGCGCTGGAGGAGATCGACCACACCCGCCGCACGGCGCTCCTGGCGCGACGCTTCGGCGCCGAACCACACGGGCCTTCCGTCGACGCCCGCCCCTTGCGAACCCGGTTCGAACTCGCGCTCGACAACGCCGTCGAGGGCTGTGTGCGGGAGTCGTTCGGTGCCCTCGTCGCGCACCACCAGGCTGCACACGCGAACGATGGAGAGGTCCGAGCGGCGATGGTGGCAATCGCAGAGGACGAGACGAGCCACGCAGAGCTCTCGTGGGCCACGCATGAGTGGCTGTGGAGCGGGCTGGATGAAGCGGAGCGCGCGGCGGTTCGTGCCGCTCAACGTGAAGCGGTCACCGTGCTGCGCCAACAGCTCGCCGCGCCGGTGAGCCCGTCGGTCAACGCGGTGGCTGGTCTGCCGCTGCCCCATCAGGCCCTCGCCCTGTTCGACGCGGTGGCCGACCTCTGGAGCTGAACGGCTGCACCCGGGAGCGCGCGCCGTTAGCAAGCGCGCCATGCCTGAAGGCCACACGCTCCATCGGCTCGCCATCGACCACCGAAAGCTGCTCGCGGGGCGGCGCATTCGCTCCAGCTCGCCGCAGGGCCGCTTTGCCGACGAAGCGAACGAGCTCGACGGCCAACGCGTGGAGCAGGTCGAAGCCTGGGGCAAACACCTCTTCTACCGCTTCGCGTCGGGCACGAACGTGCACGTGCACCTCGGGCTGTACGGCCGTTTTCGACGCGCACGCCAACCCGCACCAACACCACGTGGAGCGATTCGTTGGCGCGTCGAGACCGACGACGTGTGCCTCGACTTGAGCGGGCCGACGGCGTGCGAGCTGCTCGACCTCGAGGGCGTCGCCGAGATTCACGCGCGCCTCGGGCCCGATCTGCTGCGTGCCGACGCGAGCGCCGCCGAGGTGTGGAAGCGCGTGTCGTCGTCTCGCCGTTCGCTCGGCGCGCTGCTGCTCGACCAGTCGATCGTGAGCGGCGTGGGCAACGTGTACCGCGCCGAGGGCCTGTTCGTGGCGGGCCTGCACCCCGAGATTCGCGGTGACGAGCTCGAGCGACGTGACTTCACGAGGCTGTGGAAGACGCTGCGCATGCAGCTCGAGCGCGGCGTGAAAGATCGGCGCATCGTGACGGTCGGTCATCCCCAGGGCGCGCGGGCGCCGAAGGGCGAACGCACCTGGGTCTATGGGCAGCGGCTCTGTCGTCGCTGCGGTGAAGCGGTTCGACGCTGGGAGCTGGCCGCGCGAACGATGTACGCATGTGAGTCGTGTCAGCGTCGCTGAGCTACGGTGCACCGGCTTGAAGAACGCCATGCCCATCGTGCTCATCGTCGCAGGAGTGCTGGTCGCCGCCTGTCTCGTCGCGGGTGGTGTCGCCTTCTTCATGTTGCGCCTCGGCGAGGCGACCGTCGCTCCGGTGCCCACGCGCGCCAGCGTTCAAAGCGGCTTCGATGGCGCGCTCGAGGGTACGTGGCAGCAGCGCACGGGCGGCTTCACAGGCGTCGAGGCGAGCTCCGATGGAACGCTCGGTGAGAAGTGGCCGCCGGGCAGCGTCGTCGAGCTGGTGCTCGAGAAAGACACCTATCGCCTCACCACCGTCGAGGCCTCGGGGAGCGGCATGAACGCGTCGAAGAAGCTCGTGCGCGAAGCGGGCCGCTGGAGCCGTGAAGGTGACGCGCTCGTGCTCACGCCCGCCTCGGGGCTTCACGTCACGCGCGAGCACGCCGAGCGACAGGAGCACCCCTTCACCGTCACGGGGCCGCGGCGCTACCGGCTCGAGACGCGAGTGCTCGAGGCTGACGGGCCGCCCGGCGCTTCGCCCGTGACGACCGAGAAGCTGCGCCTGGTCGGCCCATGCGTTCCCCACGGCAGCGAGTGCACGTGGGACTTTGAATGAGCCGAAGCGATCAGTGCTGCACGACGGGCGGCAGCTTCTTCGTCAGGTCTCGCACCTGCTGCCACGTGAGCTCGGTGCCCGCGGGATAGCCGAACGCCGACGCCTTGAGCGTGATGCCCTTCGACGTGACGGTGACCGAGCCGTTCGCGACCGGCACCTCGTTGGTGAGCTGGCCACCGATGGTGACGCCCCCTCCCGTACCCGCCGCCATCGGCTTGACCTGCAGCTCGCCCGACACGTTGGTGATCGACGTGACGCCGATGGAGGCCGTCACCTGCCCCTTGTCGACCGCCTCACCGATGAGCGCGCGGGCCTTCGCGGTGTCACCTCGCGCGAGGGCGCCGAGCACGCGCTCCTGAATCGCGGGAGGCAGCTGATCGACGCCGACCTCGAGCTTCACCTGGCCTCCGCGCGTGCCGACGTCACCCTGCAGCGTGATGGTCGCCTTGTAGCCCTCTGACAACACCTTCGGCGGCTTGCCCGGCTGCAACACGAGGCTGCGCTCGAACGCGACCTCGGCCTGCCCACCCGCGAGCCGAATCGCGCCCTGCACGCCACCACCGCCGACCGCGCCCTTCACTTCGCCTTCCACGCCGCCAGCGACGGTGCCCTTCAGCGTCAGCGTGCCGTTGTCGTTGAACTCGATGCGGCCGCCGCCCTTCAAGTACGGAGCGACCTGCCCTTCGACGCCGGGCCCCAGCGTGCCGCCCAGAATGCCGGTGAGCTTTCCGCCGACGCCGACCTCGACCGCCGCGACGTGTTTGCGCACGAAGTCGATGGGCTCGCCGGGCAGGTTCACGCCGGGCAGCTCCTGAATGCCAGTGAGGAAGGACGCCGCCGCGGGCCCGACGCCGGGCAGCGAGGCGATGCCAGCCATCGCGCCCGTCTGCAGACCGAACGCCGCGAGCTCGGTCGCTGCGCCCTTCTTCGAGAGGTCGATGGTGAGCTCGACGCCCGCCGTGCCTTCGACCGACAGGGCTGCGTTCGCCTCGGCGCCCGCCGTGTCACCCGTCACCTTGCCCGCGACCGACCCGCCGCCACCGATGCTCACCTTGAACTTGTTCGGGTCGTCGGTGCTGCGCTCGATGCTGACCTGCACCTTCGCGCCCACGTCGACCCCGAGCACCGCGGCGAGCTCGGCGTTCGCGCTGATCTGCACCGAGGTCTTCTGGCCCGGCGTCATGCGGTCCAGGCCCATCGCGTTGACGACGGCCTTGTCGAGGCCGGTCAGGTTCGCGCGGTCGATGGGCTTCTCGGCGGCGGCCCCGGGGTCCGAGAGGAGCGTGCGCAGCGTGTCGCGAACGCCCGAGCCCGCCTTCTCGGCGATGTTCGCGGCGCCGCTGATGAGATCCTTCGCGCCGCCCAGCAGACTCCGCGCCAGGCCAATCGCTTCCGTCGCGCGGTGATTCGCGACCGCGAGCGCGCCATCGAGCAGGGTGTGAGCGACCGGCGCGGCGAGGGCGACGGGAGACTTCGCGGCGGCAGCAAACCCGCTCGCAGAGATGCCAGCGCGCACCGTTCCACTCGCGCTGGCGGTGGCGGCGAGTGTGGCTTTGGCCTTCACGGGTTTGGGCGGCGGCGGCGGCTTCGGCGTGTCGAGGCGGCGAACGGTCATGGCGAGGTCCTCAAGTCAGGAGCGACGAATGATGAGTCATCGGCGAGTGAAACCGTGCAGTTGTTCCGCTGACCCTCCTCACCCGCATGTTTCCTGAGACCCTTGGAATCGCGAGCGTGGGCAGATGTGGGCAAGCGCCGATCAGCGAGGTACACGGCTCGGGGAATGCCGAAGAACCGCTCTGCGCAGCTGCTGCTGTACGTGCCGCTCGCGCTTGGTCTGGTGCTTCGGCTCGGGCTGCTCGGCGACCACGGCATCTTCTGGCCCGACGAGATCTACCAGTCGTTCGAGCCTGCGCACGCGTTGGTCTTTGGCCACGGCCTCATTCCCTGGGAGTTCGTCGACGGTGCGCGCAACTGGGCGCTGCCGGGGCTCGTCGCGTTGATTCTGAAGGTCTGCGCCATCGTCGGCGCTGATCAGCCGGCGCAGTACATCGCGGCGGTGAAGGTGGTGTTCATCCTCCTGTCGAGTGGCACGGCGCTGGGCACGTATCGGCTCGCGCGAGCCGTCGGAGCGGATGAACTGCCCGCCGCAGCGTGCGCGTCGATCTTCAGCCTCGCCGCGCCGGTGCTGTACTTCGCGCCGCGGGCGATGAGCGAGAACGCAACGGTGCTGCCCATCGTCTGGGGCCTGTCGCTCGTGCTCGATTCGTCACTCGTCGAGCGCGCCTTTGGAGCGCCCCCCTCGGTGCAGGCGCGACGGCTGCTCTGGCTGGGCGCGTCGCTGCTCGGGCTGGCGGTGCTCTTCCGCCTTCAGTCGGCCGTCGTCTGCGTCGCCATCGTCGGCGTGCTCTCGACGCGGCGGCAATGGAGGGCGCTGCGCGACGTCGCGGCAGTGCTCGGCATCTGGGCCTTCCTCTTCGGAGCGCTCGACGCCTTCACCTGGAGCCACGCGCCGAAGGTGATGGCGGGCGGCTGGTTTCACTCGGCGGTCGTGTACCTGCGCTTCAACCTCATCGAGGGCAGGGCGGCGGGCTGGGGAGTCGCGCCCTGGTACTTCTTCGCGCAGCGGCTGTGGACGTCGATGCCCTTCATCACCGTCGTGCTCGTGGGCGGGCTGGTGCTCTCACTGCGGCGCGCGCCGGCGCTCATCGCCATCGCCCTGCTCTTCTTCGCGCTGCACTCGGCGTCGCCGCACAAGGAGTACCGGTTCATTCTGCCGATGCTCCCGATGCTGGCGGCGCTCGTCGGCGTGGGGCTCACCGGGCTCTCCATCGAGCGCGTGCGGCAGGTCGGCATGGGCGCGGCGGTGCTCGCGTCACTCCAGTCGGCGGCGACGCACGGCTCGCTGACGTTCGGTCAGCTCGGCCAGTACCCGGGCCGCGACGATGACAGCGCGTGGGACGACAACGGGCCCATCAACCGGCTGATGCTCGTCGCGTCGCAGCAGAAGGACTTGTGCGGGCTCTTCACGCCCGTGCACCCCGCGTGGATGGGTGGGTCGACCTACCTGCACACGAAGGCGCCGCTCTTCTCGCCGGGCTGGCCGTACGACTGCTCCCAGGCCGGCACGTGCAACTACGCCATTCTGCCGAAGGGCAACTCGCTGCCGCCCATCGCTGAGGACAAGAACTTCGTGCTGGTGAAGATCCCCGACAGTCCCTGTCGAGCTGACCCGAACTACGCGTGGCGTTTGCCCTGATCAGCTGAGCTGCGAGACCCACTCCCGCACCAGCGCGGTGAACGGCAACCGCTGACTCGCGAGCTTCGAAGGCGACAACGTCACCATCGCGCGGTCGTCATCGAGCCAGGTGACCAGCGCTTCGGCGCGCGGGCTCAGCGTCATCTTCGTCTTCTGCGCCTTCTTCTTCGCGCCGGTG